>CAXBRZ010000006.1:0-24411 GCA_963978075.1 uncultured bacterium
ACGATGACGTGGGCGCCGGCGCGCAACAACATCAGTGAAGCCTGAAATCCGATCTTGACGCGCCCGCCGGTCACCAGCGCGTAATGCCCGTTCAAATCCGCGCTTTGAGAGCGCTTCGCATAATTGAATTCGCCGCAGTCCGTGCACATCGCATCGTAGTAGCGATGCACATTCGTATAGGGTGCCTTGCATATATAACAGGCCCGATCTGTCGTCAGCCGAGGGGTCGCCTCTGACAAATGTGCCGCTTCCGGCGGCGGCAGCCAAAGCGGCGTATATTCCTCGGCACGGCGTTGCTGGCGCAGGCCCGCCAGCTCTATGGCCTGACGGTCTCGCTCCCGCGACGCCTGTCGTTCCGCACGGCGAAACGCCTTCGCCATCTTTACAAGATCGTGCCGGTCAGGTTTGGACACTAGACCAGCGAGGGTCAGGAGTTCTTTGCGTTCCGCTGCGGAAAGCGTCGTGAGAAGAGAGCGATCCTGTTCGATTGCCCGCAGAAGTCGCAAGGCTGGTCCCAGGTCTTCTTGCCAGCGTGGGTCGATATCGGATGGGTCGGACAACGTCGGTCTCTCAGGGAGGTGTGGGGTTCCGCAGATTCAATATACCTTCGCCCATTACCGGTCGAGCCAGCCCTCTGCCCTGAGATCATCCGCCGTCGCACTGAAAGCGTCGATCAGCGCATCGATGTGCGCTTCGGTCATAGGCGTCGAGAGCGAGCACATGCCCCTCATCGAGGTCTGAATTCCGCGATTCGAAAGACCAAGAAATGCGAGCAGCTTCAGGTCGGGAACTGCCGCCTCTGCGTGTCTGGCTTCGGTGACCGGGCCAGGGGTCCAGTGAATCTGAAACATCGAGCCGAGTCCCGTGACACAGGCGGGCAACGATTTTTCCCGGATTACATTGCTTATCCCAGCGCGTGCGCGGGCACCGAGAGCATTCAGCTGGGTAATAGCCGATTCGTCGAGCAATTCGAGCGCAGCGAGGCCTGCGGTGAGACTGACCGGGTTCGCGCTGAAGGTTCCCAGATGAGCCACATGACGGGCTCCCGGAGTCTCGAACACCGACATGACATCCGCGCGGCCGCCCACGGCGCCCATCGGGAAACCACCGCCGATGATCTTGGCCATCGTGGTGAGATCCGGCGTCAGCTCGTACGCCGACTGTAGGCCACCGTAGGCCTGCCGCAGGGAGATGACTTCATCACAAATGAGCATCGTCCCCGTCCGCGAGGTTTCCGTGCGCAGTAATCCAAGAAATTCCGGCTCCGCCGGAATGACTCCCGCCGACCCCAGCATGGGTTCCACAATGACTGCGGCGAGATCGTCCCCGTGCGCCCTGAGTGCCTGACGACAACCCTCGACATCGTTGTAGCGAAGCAGAATCACATCCGACGTTGCGGCGGGAGGGAGCCCCGCGGTGTCCGGCCGCGCATCCAGCCGTGCCGATTTGTCCGCGGCAGGCGGCAGATCATGGCCGCCGACCATGACAAAATCCGAAAATCCGTGGTACCCACCTTCTATTTTTGCGATGCGATGGCGACCGGTATAGGCGCGTGCCGCGCGCAGAGCCATCAGCACGGACTCGGTGCCGGAATTGTTGAATACGATGCGCTCGATCGAGCGCACCCTGCCGCACAGATGTTCCGCCAGCGCCAACTCCTGCGCAGCCGGCGTGGAATAAGCGGTTCCTTTCTCGAGTTGTGCACGCGTTGCGGCGAGGATGGTCGGATGGGCATGGCCGTGGATCAAAGCGGCATAATTTCCGTGGAAATCAAGGCGTCGATTGCCATCGAGGTCGGTTGCGTAGACGCCGTTTGCCTGTACGGTATAGGCGGCAAACGGAGCATGTCTCAGTAGAGCGCGCGACATTCCGGTCGGAACACGAGTGCTTGCCCGCTCGGCGTGCAGGCGGGACTGGCCGTTCCGAGCGGTAAACTCCCGAACGATGCGACTATCGAGCAATTCCAAAATGATCTGCCTTGGAGTGAATCAGACTTTTACGGGGCCGCCGGGGACTCTGCCCGGCCGCTGTTCACGCATTATGATGCGAAAAAAGGAACTTGCATGTCGATGACGTCTCCAACGTCGACCGCCGAGCGTCTGGACCGCCTGCCCTTCCAAGGGCCCGTGGTGCGGATCGTTTTGTTGATCGCCTTGGGCTTTGGTCTGGAAATTTACGATTTGTTTCTGACGGCCTATATCGCGCCAAGGCTGGTACAACTTGGATTTTTCACACCGGACTCGCTCGGTCCGCTCGCCGCACTACGCGCCATTGGCATCCACGGAGCGGGATCGTTCGTCTTTTCGCTGTTTTCGGGGTTGTTGGTCGGATCGATGATGTTTTCCCGAATCGCCGACCGATTTGGACGCCGTACGGTATTTGCGCTCTCCATGGTCGGGTATTCGGCCTGTACCGGGATCATGGCCTTCCAGACCACAGGCTATGGCATTGATGTCTGGCGGTTTCTGGCTGGTGTCGGCCTTGGGGTCGAACTGGTGACGATCGACGCCTACCTTGCCGAGTGGGTCGCTCCTGCCTACCGAGGCAGAGCGTTTGCGCTGTGCCAACTGGTGGGATTCAGCTTTGTGCCCTTGGTGGCCTTTTGTGCCTGGTGGCTGGTACCACAGACGCCGCTGGGGATCGAAGGCTGGCGATATGTAGTCCTCATCGGCTCGATCGGTGCCATTGCGGCATGGATTCTGCGAATTCGCCTGAGGGAATCACCGCGCTGGCTTGAAGCGCAGGGCCGCGCTGTGGAAGCGGCGTTGATACTTGATGAGGTTGAACAGGATTATCCTAAAGGTGCGCTCGAGATTGCGAAGCCTGCGATCTTCCCGACGGCTCAGACCGGCTTATCACCGACCGCACTCCGGCGTCGGATCGCAGTCCTTTCGGTATTCAACTTTTTTCAAACATTTGGTTACTACGGTTTCAGTGCCTGGGTCCCGACGTTGTTGATGGCACGCGGGATCGAGGTCACAAAGAGCCTTGAGTACGCCTTTATCATTGCCCTTGCCAATCCGATTGCTCCGATGATCGGATTGTGGCTGGGTGACCGGATCGAGCGAAAATGGCAGATTGTGATTGGAGCGCTGGTAGTGGGTTTGTCCGGGATCGCATTTTCCGCAGCGACGACAACCGAATTGATCGTCATATGCGGCGTCTTCGTTACCTTGGGCAATAATCTGCTGTCTTATGCATTCCACGGCTATCAGTCCGAGCTCTTTCCCACTTCCGTCCGGAGCCGGAATATTGGGTTTGTCTACGGATGGAGCCGGGTCTCTGCCGCTCTGTCGGGCCCGATTTTTGCCGCGCTTCTGGGTGTCGGTGGCACAGATCTCGTTTTCGCCTTCATTGCGCTGTCCATGCTGATTGTGGTGATCTCAATTGGTGTCTACGGGCCTCATACGAGCGGAAAGTCGCTGGAAACAATCACATCCTGATTACCCGGCTTTTCCCATCTCTCCCATTCCATCTGAAAAATCCCAGAGGCCTTCTGTGCGAATTTCTTGGCTGATGATTGCTGGGTATGGACTCCTGATGGCCGCATTCGATGCAGCCTGCGGCGCCTCGTACGACGAAATGTGGCGCCCGCAGGTGCACTATTCGCCACCGGCGATGTGGATGAATGACCCCAACGGACTGATTCAGATTGACGGGCAATACCACCTTTATTTTCAACATCATCCGGCATCAAAGGTCTGGGGCCCCATGCACTGGGGTCACGCCATCAGTAATGACCTGATGCACTGGACGACGATGCCCATTGCGCTTGCGCCGGATTCCCATGGCGCGATTTTCTCTGGAAGTGCTGTGCAAGACCGTCAGCATTCCTCAGGACTTTCCGTGCAAGAAGATCAGCCAATCGTCGCGATTTTCACATACCACGATCACGAAGCAGAGGCCGCCAACCGGGTTGAAATCGAATCACAGGGCGCGGCATACAGTCTCGACAAGGGTCGCACTTTCCAGAAGCTGCCATCTCCCGTGCTGGCAAATCCAGGCAAGCGCGATTTTCGCGATCCTCAAGTGCAATGGAACGCGGCAAGCCACCAATGGCTCATGACGATTGTGGCGACAGACCATGTGGAATTCTATACCTCAGCCGATTTGAAAAAATGGAATTACGAAAGTGAATTTGGCCGTGAACAGGGCGACCATAGCGGGGTCTGGGAATGCCCGAATCTCATCCGCATGACGGGTGTCGACGACGGCGAAGCACACGATGTTTTGATGGTGAGTGTGGGGCCCAAGGGGCCATCTGCGCGCGGAGGCGTTCAGTACTTCACAGGACGATTTGACGGGCAGCGATTCCGGATGGATCCCGGCAGCCATGCCCAGTGGCTGGAATACGGCACCGACTACTACGCTGCGGTGACCTGGAATCGCGACACCACGCCGCCCGAATCGCCGCCGGTGTTGCTGGGTTGGATGAATAACTGGCTTTACGCCACAAAAGTACCGACCGATCCATGGCGCGGAGCCATGGCTCTACCGAGGAATCTGAAATTGGCGGGGCGCACGCCGACGCTTAGATTGGAGGCATCACCCCTACAGGCGTTGACGGAATTGCGGGACCCGGGACGACATCAGGACAGAATTGACGCAGGGCAATGGGCGAGCTTTCCGGCAAGCACCAGCCCGATGTCAGGTGCCTACGACATCAGTTTTCAACTGACCATGGAGGGGGATGGCGAGGCCCTGCTCGCTCTTGAGAACGGCGTCGGTCAGTCCGTCGGCATCGAAATCGATCCGTTACGTGCCAAAATGACGGTCCGCCGCCACACCTCGGGACATGTGGATTTCGATGCCCGATTCTCCGACCCGTTGGAGGCAGCTTTGCCGCTTGGCCGATCCGAGCATGATGTGCGGATAATCATTGATCGGTCGTCGATGGAAATCTTTTTCGACAACGGCGCAGCCACCCTGACTGCGCAGGTGTTTCCGGACGAGTCGTTCGATCGTCTGCGGTGGGTCGGCGGAGCCGACGTCCATCTTCATGACCTGGCGATCTATCCCTTGAGGTCAATCTGGAGCAGCCAGAGCGGTCACGAAGCGGAAAACCCATGAAAACTCATCCGTTGTAAGCCGAACCCATTCAATGACCTGCTACGGCCTTCACGGCTCAATAGGCCTCGGTCGTGGTTCTCCGTCCGCTCCTTCAATAAGCCGGCACAACTTGATGTTGTCGATTTCGCCAACCCAGCTGTCCGCGTATCCGTGCAATTTGGTCGTGAAATTGCCCACTACCGTCATATAGCCATTCCCAACGGCCTGACCCGCACGATTGGCGCACTTTGGCATGTGCAGCCAGATGCCGTTGGCCTGAATGTCCCACCGGTAGTCTTCGGCACTCAGATAGATCGCATCCAGGTGACCGCCGAGATGCACATAGCCGCGCAAGGTAACGACCCGGCCCTCGTAGCGGGCCGGGTCCGTCAGGATGGAAACGATCGAATCAGCCCGGGTGCTGTGCTCGTCAGAGCAGCCCGTCAATGACCCGACCGCGATGCAGACGATCGAAAAAAAGGTGGCTGCGGCACGATGCGAACCAATTCGATGCGGCATTGAAGACCCTCCACCGGGCAACCCGATCCAGTAGCCTGATTCTAAACCTATCGGGATCACGCCGGACATGTGCATTGGCCGCGACCGTTGCGCCGGCCATGTCTGCGTATCATCATGGTCGCCAAAGACTCTTATCAGGTGCAAAACCCTGACCACAATACATTTTCCTCTCAGGTGATGTGTGTCGCTGCCGAACCAAGCTGCTGATGACCCGGAATTCGAGATTTGGGACCTGCACGTCGAAGTGGTTGGTACCCCAGGCGCGCCGATCTACTGCGGCGCAAAGCTCGGAGACCATTTCGAGTTGCATGGAGAAATGCTCCTACTGCCTCCCGGACAAGGCTTCTCGATCTACTCACTCGCTGCCGTGCTTCCACTGCTCCCGGCCAAGCAGCGGATCAGCGACGGGGCAGACTGGATGTCAACCGATGCCGAGGTGGCGTGCCCGGATCCCCACTGTTCGACGCGACTGCGCATCACGCGTACCGCGAAGCGACGGTTTCGCCGCTCGGATGTCACCGCCGTCCCCCCAGCCGATCGGGATCAGCGCTGATGGAGCGTATCTCGCTGGCGGACGGGTACTCGATATCACGACTCATCAAAGGCGGATGGCACCTCGCGGGTGGCCACGGAGAAATTGTCGCCGAGCAGGCGCTCGGAGACATGGCGGCCTTCGCGCAAGCCGGGATCGACACTTTTGACTGTGCAGACATCTATACCGGTGTCGAAGCGCTGATCGGAGAGTACCGTCGTCGTTACCCGATGCTTGCTGCCGCCACGCGCGTGCACACGAAATTCGTGCCTGATCTCAATGACCTCGCGACGCTGACTACGGATGACGTGACGCGGGTGATCGACCGGTCTCTCCAGCGGCTCGGGGTCGAGCGTCTTGATCTCGTCCAGTTTCATTGGTGGGACTTTGGCATTCCAGGTTACGTCGAGGCTGCGATGCAGCTGGAAGAACTAAGGCGCCAGGGGAAAATTTTGCGCATCGGCGTGACAAATTTCGACACCCCGCATCTGGGCGAGTTGATCGACGCTGGAGTGCCGGTCTTCGCCCACCAGCTTCAGTACTCGCTTCTCGACCGAAGGCCTGAGAAGGAAATGATTCCTTTCTGCCGTAAGCACAATATCGCCGTTCTATGTTATGGCACCGTCGCCGGCGGGTTTCTTTCGGAGCGCTGGTTGGATCGGAATTATCCAGAAGGAAATTTGGCAAACCGGTCACTCGTCAAATACCGATTGATCATTGACGAGTTCGGAGACTGGTCGAATTTTCAGGCGTTGCTGCATGCGCTACGGGATGTTGCCCATCGGCATGGAGTCGATATCGCGACTGTGGCGACGAGATTCATTCTGGACCAATCCATGGTGACTGCCGCCATCGTCGGAGCAACCAACCGCAGTCACCTTGACGCACATCTGCGCATTGACAGCGTCATACTGACCAAGGCCGATCAGGCGGAGATTTCCGCCGCCATTGCGTCTCATCCCGGGCCTTCCGGTGACGTTTATCAGCTGGAACGCGACCGGGAAGGGCCTCATGGCCGAATCATGAAATACAACCTGAGTGCCAAGCGAGTGTCCTGAGACGGGCGCAATCTCCGTTGCTGACGCGAACGCGGATGAGTGGCTAATTCGCGCGCCCGGGTGAGGTGAGCTTGCGGATGAGGACATTCCAATAGGCCAGCCCCAAATTGAAGGAGCGCTCGGGAATCCTTTCGTTCAAACCGTGAGCAAATTGTTCGCTCTCCTTGATGAATAATCCACCGACGCCATACGTTGGAATGCCGGCAAGCCGAAATGTCGAGCCATCTGTCGCATAGGACGACTGCGTCGGGATCACACGGGCTCCGGGATGAGTTGCCTCGACCGCTGCGCTCACTGCCGCCATCACATCCGGCCGCAATGGCGAGAAGGCGGCTGCGGCCACGGGCGGACCATCAATGACGTCGACCTTGCTGCCGACGATCTGCTTTAGCTGATCGTGCACGAATTGCATCGAGTCGCCAGGGAAGATTCGACAACTCAGTGTGGCCGTGGCGCTCTGTGGCAACGCATTGGCCGCATGTCCACCTTGAAGCAGCGTTGCAACGCAGGTCGTCCGCAGTCGCCCGATAAAGGCCGATTCTTCTGAAATTCGCGTGGCTGCGTCCGGATCGCCCGGGTGCGTGGAAAAGTGCACCATGGCCTCACCGAGCGTGCCGCCGATCGTCGGACCCGTGCCGGCAAAATCACCGAGGGTCCACTCGTTCCAGCGCAACGGGAAGCGAAATCGCTCAACCGCCTTCAGCGCATCGGCGAGTTCGTAGATGGCATTGTCACTCCGGGGCTGAGAGCTGTGCCCGCCCGCATTCCGTGTGCGGAGCTGGAACCGTGCGGAAGCTTTTTCAGATCCCTGCACACGAAAAAGAATCGGTTGTCCACTCTTCTCGTCCAGCGTGCCGCCGCCGAGATTGTCGGCATTGAGAGCAAATTCGGCGTCAATCAGATTGCGGTGATCCTTTGCCAGCACTTCCGCTGTGTCTCCCGTTGTCTCCTCGTCGCCCGTCAGGATGAGGATGATGTCCCGCGTGGGGACGAATCCTTCCGCCTTGAGGCCTAACAACGTCGTTACCAGCAGGGCGATTTCACCTTTGACGTCCAGTGTGCCGCGGCCCACGAGGTAGCCCTCTGTCTGCGCCAGCTCGAAAGGATTGCGCCCCCAGTCCTCGCTGCGTGCGGCGACGACATCCAGATGCCCCAGCAGCGCGATGGGGCGCCCGCCGGACCCGTTCCCGCGATACCGAGCAACCAGGGCTGCAGTGTCGCCCACAGGAACGACCGTCACGTCTTGCGAAGCAAACCCGCCCCTGCGAAGCCGACTGGCCAGATCGGCCGCAAGGCTTGGGACGTTTCCCCGGCCGCTGCTGGTGTCGACGGCGACCAGCTGGTGGAGCAGCGCAGCTGCGTAGGCTTCTGATCCCGGTGCCGGGACCTCCTCGGCACGCAGTTCGGTGGTGAAGGACAGGGCGACCAACAGCAGCAGGGCACGCAGGAACGTCATGGATCAACTCCATCCCCATGGACCGGAGCATGCTACACCGGAGTCTCCACAGACTGTGCGACCGGCGGTTTGACCCGCACGAGAGAGCTGCGAGTCGGGTACAGTCAGGCGAAAAGCAGACGTGCAGGGGGCGCAATGGGAACGAGGCGAACATTTCTGGGAGGACTGGCCGCCGTGCCGGTCTCGCTGGGTCTTGTAGGCGGCGGCGCTCGGGCCGCGGGATCCATTTCGACGGTTGGCGCTGGCTCCGCAGCCGAGGACAGAGACCTGTTTCAACAGTTACGCGAGGATCTGCACTTTCCCTTGTCCGTGACTTACTGCAATACGGGCACTCTGGGCGCTACCCCCCGGGAAGTGATGTCCGCGATGACGAACCGGCTGCGGGATACCGAAGCCTTGCTCCCCGACTGGCCGTATTTCCAGCCGGACGGGGAGCCCTTGACCGGATATCAGCCACTTTTGCAGGCGCGGCAGCGCCTCGCCTCTTTTCTGGGGGCGGATGCCGATGAAATCGCAATCACCCAGAACGCGACGATGGGCATGAATGACCTGGGCAACGGCCTCGACTGGCAACCGGGTGACGAAGTCCTGACGACGGATCAGGAACATGGCGGCGCTGTGTCGATCTTCCGGTTGCTGGCGAAACGGCGTGGCATCGTTGTGCGGGAGTTGCCGCTCCTAAAGGCGATGGCAGGTGGCCCGGAAGCCATCGTCGAAATGTTCCGTGCTGCGGTGACTCCACGCTTGAAGGCCGTCATGGTCAGTCAGGTGACGTCCC
Organism: uncultured bacterium; assembly: GCA_963978075.1. Taxonomy (GTDB): domain Bacteria; phylum Pseudomonadota; class Gammaproteobacteria; order Steroidobacterales; family Steroidobacteraceae; genus CAIKZZ01. The sequence continues at coordinate 9,393 of CAXBRZ010000006.1, forward strand.
AACTGGGGATTCAGATGCCGGTGGAGGCACTTATCACGCTGGCGCGGGAGCATGGCGCTCTCTCCCTGATCGATGGCGCACAGGTGGTAGGTTGCCAGCGGGTGAATTTGCACGCATTGAATTGCGATGCCTATGTCGCCAGTCCGCACAAATGGCTCCTGGCGCCCAAGGGCACCGGTATTCTGTACATCCGGCGCGACGCCCAGAAACGATTCTGGACGACGTTGGCAAGCTACCAGTGGGCCAACGAAGCAGACGGCGCCTTTCGTTTCATGCAGTACGGCACAGGCAGTGTTGCGCTGATAGACGGCTTGCTGGCCGCGATCGACATCGCGGAACGCCATGGAATGGAGCGGGTCGAACGATGGAACAGGACTCTTGCGCTGCGACTGCGGTCCGGCCTTCGGCGGATACCCGGGGCGAAACTCACCTCTCCAGACGATGACCGGCTTGCCTCGGCCATCACAACGTTTCGTGTCGACGGCATGAAGGCCCGGGACTTGCAGAACGCGTTGTGGGAGCAGCGTATCCGCGTCCGGGCGCAGGGTGATGACAAGGGTGTGCGCCTCTCGGCACATATCTACGTGAATGAGGGCGATATCGACAGGGTACTCGGGGTCGTGGCCGACTTTGCCCGGGCGGCAGCCGGGAGGTCGGGCTGACCGACTGTTGCGGGGAAGCCAGAAGGGTGGCCCATGGGGTCCGGTCACCAGTCACCCTCACGGCTCAGGCATACTCTTGGCATGTCGCGATGAATTACGAATATGTCAAATTCCGGGAGTTCCGGAGAAAATAACGGAGAGGGGATGTCGATGAAACGTAACCTGCGTGCATGGATCACGGCCGGCTTACTGATGGCAACTTTTGCTTCCTTGGGCGCACCTACCGTCCGGGTCAGCCCCGAAGCGGAACATGGGCACCTGCGCAGTCTTGCAGGAACCACACCCGGTAGCCTCGTCGCCGCGGGGCAGGCCAATGCGCCCGAACCCAAAGCCATTCCGCGCCCGGCGCCGGTCGCGCGGACAACGGATCCCCTGCTCGCGAAGTCGAGGACCACTGCCGCGGTTTCGGCCCCGGGCCTGCTCGCGCCCGCCTCGGCCTCGGTGGCGAACAAGGTTCTGGGCTTCGCCGGCGTGGGCGCTGGCAATTACGGTTTCACCGTAAACAGCACGCCTCCCGACACGAATATGGCGGTCGGCCTCTCGCAGGTCGTACAGTGGGTCAATACCTCGTTCGCCATCTTCGACAAGACCACGGGCGCCCTGATTTACGGGCCGGCTGCCGGCAACACCCTTTGGAAAAACCTGACCGGTGCCGGGGCGGCTTGCGCGACCTATAACGACGGTGACCCGATTGTTAAGTGGGACAATGCCGCACAGCGCTGGGTAATGATGCAGTTCGTTGTCAGCAATGGCAGCAATTACCTGCAGTGCGTCGCGGTGTCCCAGACGGCTGATGCGACCGGCGGGTGGAATCTTTACGCGTTCCCGTATACCGATTTCCCGGACTACCCGAAAGCAGGGGTATGGTCCGATGCGTACTACGTCACCTTCAACATGTTCAAAGGCGGTAAAACATTCAACGGCGCCAACCTTTGCGCCTACGACCGCACACAGATGCTGGCGGGCAATCCCGCAACGCAGGTCTGCGTCCAATTGTCCACTTCTTACGGTGGAGCGCTGCCGGCAGATCCTGATGGAGCCTCGCCGATCGCTCCGGGTGCACCGAATTACATCATTGCGTACGACAACAACTACCAACAGCTCGACCTGTGGCGATTCACACCGAATTTTGCCGCGGGCACCGCCACCATCAACGCAACCCCGATCTCGATCCCCGTTGCCGCCTTCACTCCGATGGGTTCGGTGCCACAGCAGGGAACGACACTCAAACTTGACTCCCTGTCAGACCGTTTGATGTATCGACTGGCCTATCGCTACCGAGCCGGAGTGGAGTCCCTGATCGTTTCCCACGCGGTGTCTACAGGGACCTCCGGGCAGGGCGCCGTACGCTGGTACGAAATCCAGAACCCCAATGGCGCCACACCGGTGCTGGCTCAGCAAGGCACCTACGCCCCCGACACCAGCCTGTGGCGTTGGATGAGTACGGGCGCAATTGATGGCGCTGGCAATATCGCCTTCGGTTACAGCACCTCAAGCAGTACCGCATATCCGTCACTTGCTGTCGCAACCCGTGCTGCGGGCGATGCGGCCGGCACTCTGGGCAATGAGTCGCTTGTGATCGCAGGGCAGGGATCGGAAACCCGCGTCCTCCTGACCGCCTATACCCGCTGGGGCGACTACGCATCCATGTCCGTCGATCCTGTCGACGACACAACGATGTGGTTCACATCCCTGTACCAGAAATCCAACGGCCAGTTTAACTGGAGCACTTGGATCCACGCCTTCGCGGTGGGTATCCAGGCGCCTACACCCGGAATCTCGGTAACGCCGTCAAGCCTGACGTTTGGGACATCGGCCGCCACGCAGACCGTCACCGTGACAAGCAGTGGAACCGCAGACCTGCAGAATCTGACGATTACGGTGACCGGTGCCGGATTCTCAATGGACCCGAGCTCGACCTGCCCTGTCACGCCCTCGACACTGCCGGTCGGCGCAACCTGCACCATTGTGGTGGCCTTCGCCGGAAGTGGATCTGTTGTGACGGGCTCGGTGACGGTTGCGAGCGACGCCTCGGGTACCGCACCTACCGTAGCGCTGACTGGCGGAACGGCCCCACTGGCGTCGCTGAGCCCCTCCAGCCTGACGTTCGCCAATCAGGTATCCGGATCGGCCAGCGTCGCGCAAAATGTCACTCTCACGAACACAGGTACCGGAACACTGTCGATTACGGGTGCCACCCTGAGCGGCACGAACCCGGGAGACTTCACGCTGACAAATGCCTGTGGAACCACTCTGGCCCAGGGCGCAAGCTGCACCATTGCCGTAAAATTCGCGCCGACGTCCACGCCTGCCGGCGCCAAATCCGCCACCCTGACCGTCGCCACCAATGGAGGATCGCCGACGGTGGCCCTCTCGGGTACCTCCGTGGCGGCTGTAGCCGTGGTGAATGTGACCCCGTTGTCGCTGACGTATAGCAACGTAGCCATTAACAAGACGTCCTCGCAGTCCGTCAGTGTCTCGAATACCGGCAATACCTCCGCCGCGATCTCGAGCAAGGCCATTACCGGCACGAATTCGAATCAGTTCAGCATCACGACAGGCTCCGGGTCCTGTGGAAGCTCAGTCGGTGCTGGCGCGACCTGCACGGTGACCGTACGGTTCAAGCCGACATCCACCGGCAACAAGGTTGCGACGCTCACCATCAAGACGGCCGTAGGAACCTTCAACGTCGCGTTGTCCGGCAACTGATCGGTCACCGGAATGTCCCGCAGGCGCTATGCGCTGCTCGCCTTGGTCGCGATGGCGCTTGCGGGGGCTACGCTGATAGGGTCGAGATTCGACCTGTCCGAAGATGGCGCCCGCACCACAGCACGACGATGGTGGCCGTTTCACAGCGAGAACACCGAACCTGTAATCGCACCGCCAGAAGCCGGTGCCTCCAGTACGATCCTCGGCACGGCGCGACTGCATGACGTCTATTCCCGCCTGCAGAATTCCGTCGATCCGGCAGAAAGATCGATCGCCTGGCACATTTGGTCCCTTTGCGTTCCCAGTTATGTGACGCCACGGGACCAGAGCCCTGACGCACCACCCGCTTACACCGCCGGACTCGCGAATGACGCGTTGCGAGCGTTGAGGGTTGCTGCCCGGCGCCGAATCGCGGACCAATGTCAGGAATTCTCCGATACAACCCGGGACCGCTTGCGCGACGAGGACAGCCAAAACATCGAACGCCATCGAGCCGGCGACCTACGCTCCCGGGGCGAGCTGGCCATGGGAGCGGTCGAAGCGGGGAACAACGACGAAGCACTCCACCAGATCGCCGAAATCTTCCGTCGGAAAAATCCCTATGAGATGCGAGATCTCAGCGGAATCGTGGTGCGTCTGCACCGGCAGGCACCACGGGCCAGCGACGAACTTCGTGATGCCCTGCTGGCAGTGATCGGGTGCGATTTCGGGATGGACTGCAGTCCTGATGGGATTGCGTCGCTCGAATTGTGCGCAAATGGCGCCGCCTGTTACGGAGACTTCGATGACCGTGCGCTAGAGGCGTTCCCGGACATCGACCGGCAGGCGTTGAACGGCCTGCGTGCGGAGGTCAGCAAGCAGATCAGAATGGGCATTTTCGACATCAGCGATTTTTTTCAGGTTCCCGACAGGGACTGACGGAAAGCTGTGCGCTAATCTCTGAAATTATTGAACTGCAGCGGAACCGAGACTTTGGTTCCTCGCAGCAGTGCGATGGTCGATTGCAAATCGTCGCGGCTTTTTCCCGTGACACGGACCTTGTCACCCTGGATCGCACCCTGCACCTTGATTTTCGAATCCTTGATGGCTTTTTGAATCGTCCGCGCGTCGTCAGCGTTAATACCTTCCTTGAGAAGAATCTTCTGTTTCGCCCGCGCAATATCCGACTCGGGTTCCTGAACATCCAGAACGATCTGATCGATACCGCGCTTGCCGACTTTGAGTCGCAGGATATCCAGTATGGCGCGAACTTGATGCGGGGAATTGGACTCCAGCAGCACATGCTGTTTGTCGTGGTGGATCTTCCAATCCACACCCCGGAAATCAAACCGGCTCTCAAGTTCGCGTCGGGTCTGGTCTACCGCATTCTGCATCTCGTGATGATTGAGTTCAGAAACCACATCAAAAGACGGCATGATGAAAACCCCCGCAGACCGTGACCGCTCATGACCAATTCGTACTGACACTATGCTGAAGCCCGTGGTAAACAGTCAATCTGGAAGTCGAAGCCGTCTAACTTGAAGGCCATGGAAAACCACACAACGATCATCGAGGGCAGGTATTGGTTTTATATTCACGATCGGCTTTTGGGCGCGCCCGCTCGTGAACAACGCGAGAATCGGCGAACAAGCCTGAACGGAACTGGCATCACTGCCGGGGAATTCAGCGTAACAGAGCCAGAACCTCAGCCGTCGAGGGGCGGATTCCACGCCATAAATAGAAAGACTCCGCCGCCTGCTCGACAAGCATGCCGAAACCGGACGCTACGGACGAGGCTCCCATCGCAGATATCTGTTGCATGAAAGGTGTGGCCCCGGTGCGATATACCATGTCGTAACCTACGGTCCTTGGGCCGACGACGTTCCCGGGCAGGTCCAAGACCGCATCCTCTAAGCCGGCCGAGCTCGCATTGATCACGATATCAAAAGCGACCTCGTGATCAAGCAAGGCAGGCCCGCCGCCAATGACATTGCCCATACACGCAAAGCTCGCGGCCAAAGCCTCAGCGCGCGAGGGCGTACGATTGACGATCATGACTATTGCGGGGGATTGCGCGAGAAGGGGGGCAATGACTCCGCGCGCAGCGCCCCCGGCTCCGATCAGCAAAATCCGCCGGCCACCGAGCACCCAGCCCAGATTGACTTCCAAATCCGTCACGAGGCCCACGCCGTCGGTGTTGTCCCCGCGAATGCGGCCGTCTGTCAGCCGGATCAGGGTGTTGACGGCACCTGCCTGCCGTGCTCGATCAGACAACTCGTCAGCGACAGTGACCGCTGTTTCCTTGTGCGGCACCGTCACGTTCAGTCCACTGCCACCCTCTTGGAAAAACGCGTGGACGACACTGGCAAAGTCTTCCGGTGCTGAATCGATCCGGTCATAGACCATCGCCTGACCCGTTGATTCGGCAAATTTCGCATGAATGAAGGGAGATCGGCTGTGGGCAACGGGATGACCGATCACGGCATACCGATCAACCAGCGTTGTCACCGGTGCCCGTCCTCGGCAAGCCATCGCGCAGCGTCTTTGGCGAAGTAGGTCAGGATGCCATCGGCTCCGGCGCGTTTGAACGAGACTAGTGATTCCAGCACCACCGCGCGTTCCGAAAGCCACCCATTCTGGATGGCCGCCTTCAACATGGCGTATTCACCACTGACTTGATAGGCGAACGTCGGAGCGCCGAACTCTTCCTTGACACGGCGGACAATGTCCAGATACGGCATTCCAGGTTTGACCATGACCATATCGGCGCCTTCCTCGAGGTCGAGTGCGACTTCGTAAAGCGCCTCGTCCGTGTTTGCGGGGTCCATCTGGTAGGTGTTTTTGTCCGCCTTCCCAAGGGTTCCGGATGAACCTACCGCGTCGCGGAACGGCCCGTAAAAACTCGAGGCATACTTGGCCGAATACGCCAGAATTCTCGTGTGGATGTGGCCCGCAGACTCAAGGGCGTCCCTGATGCGACCGATCCTGCCATCCATCATGTCAGATGGCGCGACAATATCCGCGCCGGCGGCTGCGTGGGATAGCGCCTGCTTCACAAGTACCTCTGCCGTGACGTCATTGATCACGTACCCACTGTCGTCGATGATGCCGTCCTGGCCATGCGTGGTGTAGGGATCGAGGGCAACATCCGTGATGACGCCCAATTGCGGAGTCGACGCCTTTATCGCCCGCACGGCTCGTTGGACGAGTCCGTCAGGATTCCAGGCTTCGCCGCCGTCAAGCGACTTGGTCGTCGCGTCAGGTACGGGGAACAGCGCGACGGCGGGGATACCCAGTCCGACCAGTTCCTTCGCTTCCTCGATGAGGATATCGATGCTGACACGGAAGACTCCCGGCATGGACGGGACGGCGACTCGCTGCGCCTGTCCTTCAACGACAAACATTGGGTAAATAAGGTCACCCGCTGTCAGCAGGGATTCGCGCATCAGGCGCCTCGAGAAGACATCCCGACGCATGCGTCGCATCCGGACGCGCGGAAAACAGCCTGGAATGGGTCTCATGGGCAACTACTCCAGAAAAAAAATGCTACGAAATCTGATACCGGACCACGGCTCCGAGCCATCCGTATGATTACTCAGGCACCGACCAGATGACCCGGTTGCGCCCGCGGCCCTCGTGGGACAGGTGGCGGTGCAGCCAAGGCAGACAGTTTCTCATGGCTTGGTCGAATTGGTACGGTGGATTGATCACCAGCAATCCCGAACCATTGAGGCCGCCAGGCAGGTCGTCCTGCTCGTGGGTGAGTTCAATCAGCAGTTGGCGTCTCAATCCACTTGCGGCCATGCGCGTCACGAAGCGCAGCGCGGCGTCGCCCTGCTTTATCGGATACCAAACCGCGAAGATGCCCGTAGACCACCGATGACAGGCGGCCAGAATGGTCGCTTCCAGTCGCGTGAATTCCACCGGATCCTCATAAGGGGGGTCGATCAGGACAACGCCACGTTTCTCCTTGGGTGGAATCAGTGCCAGGAGGGCCTCATGGCCATCTCTTTCGTGAACCTGCGCCCTTGAATCCGTCCGGGTCAGCGATCTGAGCGCAGTAGCCTCGCCATGGTGCATTTCCACGAGAACCGCACGATCCGCCGGCCTGAGCAGGCTCAAAGCAAGGGCAGGGGACCCGGGATAACGCACGAGGGCACCGTCTTCTGCCCCCAATCCGCGGACTACCTCAAGATATCGTGCGACAGCAGCGGGCGCGCCTTCGCCATCGCCCAACAACTTCGCGATTCCATCGCGAAACTCACCCGCCCTCTGGGTCTCCGGGGCACCCAAGGGATACATGCCCCGACCTGCATGGGTGTCGAGATAGCAGAACGGTGCCGTCTTTTTACAAAGGTGTTCCAGCAGGGCAACCAGTGCCACATGCTTCAGTACGTCGGCACCATTTCCCGCATGGTAAGCATGCCGATAATTCATCTTGCACTCACGATGTCAGCCAGTCTCTGGGGCGAAGGAAGTCACGATAAAGCAATTCCTCGGCCGATCCCGGTTGCGGATGCCAGTCGTATTCCCATCTAACCAGTGGCGGCAATGACATCAGAATCGACTCCGTCCGACCTCCTGACTGGAGCCCAAAATGGGTTCCACGATCAAACACCAGATTGAACTCCACATAGCGACCGCGCCGATAGAGCTGAAAGTCGCGCTCGCGCTGGCCGTAAGGAGTGTCGCGGCGTCGGGCGACGATGGGAAGATAAGCCGCAAGAAAAGCGTCGCCAACCGCCCGCTGCAACGAAAATGCGCGTTCGAATCCGCCTTCGCAAACATCGTCAAAAAAAATTCCGCCTACGCCGCGCGTCTCGCCGCGATGCTTCAGGTAGAAATACTCGTCGCACCATCGCTTGTAGCGAGGGTAGACATCGTCGCCAAACGGCAGGCAGGCCTCCCGTGCCACGCTGTGCCAATGAACAACGTCATCCATGAAGGGGTAATACGGGGTCAGGTCAAAACCGCCTCCGAACCACCACACAGGTGCGTGTCCTTCCCTCTCCGCAATGAAGAAGCGGACATTCATGTGGGTTGTGGGAACAAACGGATTTTTGGGATGAAACACGAGCGAAACGCCCATGGCCTCGAAAGAGGCACCGGCCAATTCCGGGCGCTGTTGCGTGGCAGAAGGAGGCAGCCCGCTGCCCATCACGTGCGAAAAACCGACACCCCCCTGCTCAAGCAGGGCGCCATCTTGAAGAATCCGGCTCTCGCCTCCCCCTCCGCCAGGCCGTTGCCACGCATCCGCCTTGAACGTTGCCCCGCCATCAACTTCGGCGATCGTGTCGGTGATCCGGCGCTGCAATCCAACCAGGTAGTCGCGTACGGCGCTTCGATCCGGCTGCATGAGCGGGCTCTCCTTGGGCGATGTCGATCAGGCCTTGCCAGCTGCAGGCTTTTTCCGCGCCGCCTTTTTCTTGGCGGGAGCCTTCACGGCCTTCGCAGTCGTCTTCTTCCGCCCGAAGCGTCCCCGCCCTTTCGGCGGTGGCGCTGCGGCCAGCAATTCGGCGCATTCCTCCCGCGTAAGACTCGCCGGTTCACGGTCCTTGGGGATTTTGGCGTTTTTCTCACCATCCGTGATGTAAGGGCCGAATCTCCCGTTCAGGACTTCAATGCCATCCCCGTGATCACGAATAAGACGCGCGGCGTCAGCCCGTTTCTTCTCCTCGATGACCTCCAACGCCCGAGGAAACTCGATGGCATAAGGATCGTCGGGGGCCTTCAGCGATACGTAACTCGCCCCGTACTTGACGAAGGGGCCGAACCGGCCAATGGCGACGGATACCGTCGAACCGTCGGGCAGCTCGCCCAACACACGCGGCAGCAGGAAAAGCTCAAGCGCCTCTGCCAGGGTGATAGTGTCCATGGACTGGCCCGGCTTCAGACTGGCGAACCGCGGCTTCTCCTCGTCCTCACGGACTCCGATCTGCGCAAAGGCGCCATACTGACCGACACGAATGCTCACCGGGCGACCGCTCGCGGGATCGGTTCCGAGCTGGCGCGCAAAATCCGGTCGCGGAATGTCCTCGGCGAATCTCACCTGACGGATGAACGGATCCCAGAATTCGCGCAATACCGGGATCCATTCCTTCTCGCCGCGGGAAATGTCATCCAGCGTGTCCTCGAGGCTGGCGGTGAATCCGTAATCGACGTAGGTGGTGAAATATTCAACCAGAAAACGACTGACCACCTTGCCGGTGTCTGTGGGGACAAAATTCCGGCGCTCGTCATCCACGTACTTGCGGCCGCGCAGCGTCTCTATGATCGCCGCGTAGGTTGACGGTCGCCCGATACCGCGCTCCTCAAGGGCACGGACGAGTGTCGCTTCGGTATATCTCGGCGGAGGCTGCGTGAAATGCTGCTCCGGCCTCAATTGGACGAGCGTGACCCGGTCATTAAGGCCGAGCGCAGGAAGACGCCCACCTTCCTCCGACTCATCGTCATCATTGATGTCTACGCCATACGCGGCGAGAAACCCCGCCTTGATCAGGGTGGAACCGCTAGCGCGGATCATGCCATCGGCGGGCAGTGCGTCCGGGCGCAGGGTGACGGATACCCGCTCGAAGATGGCGTTGACCATCTGCGAGGCGACCGTGCGCTTCCAGATGAGGTCGTAAAGACGCCACATGTCTTCGTCGATTCGCCCTTTAAGCTTTTCGGGCGTCGTTGCCGAGGACGTGGGGCGGATTGCCTCGTGCGCCTCCTGAGCGTTCTTTTGCTTGTTCGCATAGCTGCGAGGCTGCGCCGGAACAGCATCTTGGCCGTAGCTGTCGGCAATCGTTGCGCGAATTTCGACGATCGCATCGGCGGAGAGCGACGTGGAATCCGTTCGCATATAGGTGATCAGGCCGACCGGGCCCTCGCCGAAATCCACACCTTCGTAGAGTTTCTGCGCAAGCTGCATCGTGCGCCGTGCCGAGTACCCAAGACGGTTGGCGCCCGCCTGCTGCAACGTCGAAGTCCTGAAAGGTGCCTGCGGGCTGCGCTGATGCGGACGGGCCTCGATATCCGCTACGACGAGGTGACCGCGACATGCATCAAGCAATTGCCGCTCCGCAGCTCGGGCCGAGGCTTCGTCCGTCAGGGTGAATGCGCTCTTGCTGACATCGGCCTCGATACGCTGGCCTGCGACCTCGACGACCCGCGCCTTGAAGGCCTGCTCAGATTTCGCGGCATCGACTTCGATCGTCCAGTATTCCTGACGCTTGAATGCCTGAATTTCCGCTTCCCGCTCGCAAATCAGTCGCAACGCAACACTCTGGACGCGACCGGCAGAGAGGCCGGGAAACATTTTTTTCCACAACAAGGGCGACAGATTGAAGCCGATCAGGTGATCGAGCGCCCGTCGGGCCTGCTGCGCATTGACAAGGGAGGTCGACAGCGATTCGGGATTTGCGATCGCGTGCTGGATTTCCTTCTTCGTGATTTCGAAGAATTTGGCGCGATGTACCGGCTTGTGGTCAAGCACGCCACGTTCCCGCAGTACCTCGAGCAGATGCCAGGAGATGGCCTCGCCCTCGCGGTCGGGGTCGGTGGCCAGATACAGAGTGTCGGCCTTCTTCATCGCCCGGACGATGACTTCGACCTGTTTTTCGCCACGCTCCGTGACCGCATAGTTCATGCGGAAATTGTTCGCAGGATCGACCGCCCCATCCTTTGAGACGAGGTCACGGATGTGTCCGATGGACGCGACCACCTCGAAGTCCTTGCCCAGGTACTTCTTGATGGTTTTCGCCTTTGCGGGTGATTCAACGATGACGAGATTCTTGCTCATGGTTCCCAAAAAACGTGACCGCGGTCCCAATGGCCGCGGCCCTCTCATATATATGTGGTCGACACCCTGGGGTGCCGAGTATCAATGCAGAGCGTCGGACGGTCCTTCGAATACGAGATCTTCCATCCGTTGGTAGGCGAGCTCCTGACCTGGTTGGCTGAACAAAACCATCAGCACCACCCACTTCACCTGTTCGATCTCGATCTCCTCCGCGTCCAACGCGAGAAGCCGGTCTATCACCAGTTCACGTTGCTGTGCCGGCAGGATTCCAATCTGCTCAAGCTGGACGAGATAACCTCGCACCTCGGTCGAGAGCCGTGAGGTCTCGTATCCGCTGAAGGCCCGGAATGAGCGTTGGCGAACCGCCGGGACGTTGTCAGCATCTCCTGCCAGCCCCTCCAGCCATTCCAGTGCTCGGTCGATGCCAGTTTCGGCAAAGCCGGCGTGCCCAAGTTCCTCGCGCAGCACATCTCGGCTGGGTTGAGGCGCAGCATCGGACTCGAGAAAGTTCTCGAACAGATAGATCAGGATGTCCAGTACGTTGTCATTCATCGGGTCGTTCATGCGCGGTTACCCCGGGTCTGGACCACAAAAGGGGCGACGTTCCATGCGTCACCACCTCCACGCCTACCCGACCGCGGTTATGCCTGTCGCCGTGGCGCAGTGCAGACCTACGATCGACCAATGTGACTGAGTCTGACGGTTCGAAGCCGTGCGCATCTAAACGCATTTGCCGACCCTTATGCAACCTCTGCTGCAGTGCGGCGCACGGGTTTTGAGATGTAAGCAATTGATATTGAATATTTTTATGGTGATCTTGCGTGGTCACCCACGCGTAGTTCGGCGTTGGCGGCCAGAATCAGGGCGTAGCTGGCGTTCGGGTAGGTGCGGAATACCAACAGGTGTCCGGCCGGCTCCGCCGGTACCGGAATATTGCGCCGCAGCATCGAGGCGAGGCGGGTATCCTGAGCGGGCCCGCCCGGACCATGGTCCACCAGCGATCCAGGTTCGTGCCAGAGCCTGAGTACGTGTCCGGGTTCCAATCCGGCCCGGCGTCCCCGGTTCAGCAGGACGACATGGTACTGGCCAATGACGCTCACTCCGTCGATCACGGCCGCTATACGGGCATCGACCCGTCGCTGCGGTGTGCGTGGCAGGAAATCCAGCCGCGCCTCTTCTGTCGCCTCCAGCACCCGGTCGCCCGGGAGGGTCTCCCGCGCCGACGCCGTCACCGTAAGGCTCGCGGCGCCGTGGCGGTCCTTGGCGGGCGCGTCCAGCCGCGCCGAAGCGGTATAGATGGCTTGATATCCCAGGTTTTGACCCGATTCGGGATCCCTGACGCGCTCGCCAACGTGGGCCAGTTCGAAACGCTCTCCGGGTTGCCCTGAAAGCCCCTTGGCGTAGATTCGGTCGCCGACGGCGCCTGCCAGCTTGCCGCGGTCGAAACCCAGTACATACGGAAGGGAACCCAGTTCCTCTGCGGGAACGAGGGTAGGCCGGGACATAAAGGCGGCGGCGATGTCGTGGGGGATGGTCGGAACGCCCCAGGGCAAGTCCGCTGACCTCACCTTAGGCGCAAGGTGCACCGTATCGCCGGCGGGCAGATCTTCGGCTGCCTCGCGCTGTAACACCGGGCGACCATCGGCATCTCGGCCGAGCGTCAGGACATCGCCCGGGTAGATGCGGTTGGGGTTGTCGATGCCCGCCCCGGAACGCCAGAGTTCACCCCAGGACCACGGATCGGCCAGATAACGGCCTGCCAGGGACCATAGGGTGTCTCCTGCGCGGACAACGTATCGCTCGGGTGCATCGGGCGCCAGGGTGAGCGCGTACGCTCCGGACCACACCGCCGCCGCACAGGCGGCCAGCATCACGCGTAGTATTTTCATCGCCTTTACGGTCCTCTTGGAGGTCGGCGCCGAGCACTCAGATGAGACCCCGACGCCCGGCCGCCCTATAATCCGTAACTTCGGCGGCATCGCTTCGGACAGGGATCCGAATCCGGTGCAACCTTTGGACCTCGTGCGAGGTCACAACCTTCCCTGACTGTATCAGCATTGACTCCCCGCCGACACGGACCCGCAGCAACGCAACCATGACGCGTCTCACGATTCTCCAATATCCAGATCCGCGCCTGCGTACCCGGGCCCGACCAGTCGCCGAGGTCAATGACGCGATCCGTACGCTCATCGACGACATGTTTGAGACGATGTATGCCGCGCCAGGGGTCGGTCTTGCCGCTTCGCAGATTGACCAGCACATTCGCCTGATTGTGATCGATGTTTCGGAAAACAACGATCAGCCACTGGTGTTCATCAATCCCGAGATCATTGCCACTGACGGGCAACCGATCGACTACAAGGAAGGCTGTCTGTCCGTTCCGGGCTACTACGAAGCCGTGTCGCGACCCGAGCGTGTCCGCGTGCGCGCCCTGGACCGTGACGGGAAAACATTCGAGATGGAATGCGAGGGCTTGCTGGCCGTCTGTGTTCAGCACGAGATGGACCATCTCGAGGGCAAGCTCTTCGTGGATTATCTGTCGGAACTCAAAAGAACTCGCATCCGCCAGAAACTTGAGCGTGACCAACGGCATCATGCCGTCAAACATCCGCGCGAAACGGCCCTCTGATGCAATCTTTGACCGTAGTCTACGCCGGCACTCCGGAATTCGCGGTGCCTGCGCTTGACGCGCTGGTCTGTGCCGGACACCGGGTGGTATGCGTCTACTCGCAGCCAGACCGGCCGGCCGGGCGGGGGCGTACTGTCAGCGCGCCGCCGGTAAAGGCGAGGGCACTGGACATCGGTCTGAGAATCGAACAGCCGGACGACTTGCAGGATGGCGCAATACAGTCGCAACTGCGCGAATTCGCGCCCGACCTCATGGTAGTGGCGGCCTACGGGGTACTGCTGCCGCCTGAAGTGTTGTCGATTCCGAAACTCGGCTGCATCAATATCCATGCCTCCCTGCTGCCGCGGTGGCGCGGTGCGGCACCGATTCAGCGAGCCATCCTTGCCGGCGACGAGCGCACGGGAGTGGCGATCATGCGCATGGAGGCGATCATGCGCTGCTTCTCGTCCGTGATGTCGGTCGAGTCGTGATAGAAGGCCGAGAGCGCGCCGACCGAGGCCGAATCGCCACCAGCGACCACGGCTCCCGGCACCAGTCCGGCGCCGTTCGCCCGGTAGGCCAGCACGCCCGGCAGCGCCGCGGTCAGGTGGTCCACGTAGCGGCGCAGGATGGGATGCGTGGCGGCGTCGGTCACCGCAGTGTCACCCCGGTCCACGAAGCGGGGCAGGGCACACACCTCGTGCGACGCCACCACGTGCTCAAAGCCCACCTGCCGCGCCAGGGCCGCGATGCGGCGCTCGTGCTCCTCGGCGGGTTGCTGCTGCGCTTCGTGATCGTCTACGCGGGTCAGGACGTCGGCTTCGTGCGGGGGTGAGAGGGAAGGCGCCATGGAAGCTCACGAAGGTGCGGCGCGACGAGGGGCGGAGCGAGCCCCCTGGGACCCGTACGCGGCGGGCGTCGCGCTGGGCCTCGTGCTGCTGGCGGCATGGGGCGTGTGGCGCATCGTGCTGGCATGGCGGCGCAAGCGCGAAGCGGCGAGCCTAGGCGATGCGCTGGTCGCCAGCATGGGCAAGGACGGCGAGGTCGACCTCAAGGGCCAGGGCCGGGGCGACGCCGCCGTGCTGCGCAAGGGCATGCTGGAAGCGATCCACACGATCAAGACCTCCAAGCTGGGCCTGACGCGCGGCGCGGCGGCGAGCGTGTTGAGCGCGGTGGTCTCGCAGGCCTGGGCCAGCTCCTTGCACAAAGCGGACTCGGCGCCATGCAGCGTGCGCGCGAGGCGGTAGGCTGTCTCCTCCGGCAACGTGTCGCGCGCCA
>CAXBRZ010000007.1:0-24359 GCA_963978075.1 uncultured bacterium
GGCCGGCGTGGATCCCGGAAGGCTGCTCGCACGAATGGGTCAGGCGGCGCGTGAGGAGGCGCCGCACGAGCGCATGGTGACTGTTGCAAAAGGCGAGACGCTTGACCGAATCGCGACCCAGTATGGCCTCAGAGCGCGTGAACTGGCGGAATACAACGAACTGGCTTCCAGAACCCTTCGTCAGGGCCAGGTCCTTAGGATTCCAGCAGCTCCGGCGGAGGCCCTCAACGCCCCCCCACCGCAGGCGGTTGTAGAGCCTTCCGCCGATGCGACGGCGCAGGCGCCACGATCCGCGTCGCATCTCGTGCGTAAAGGCGAGACGCTGTCCGGGATCGCGCGCCGTTACGGCGTCACGACCGGCGAACTGGTCACCCTCAACGAGCTCACCATCTCCGATCCATTGCGCGAAGGCCGTACCCTGAAGTTGCCCGGTGCCGTCGAGGAGGCTGACCCCCCGACTGCGCCGGAAACTTCCGCGGTGAACTCCTCACCCCTCGAACAGCCCGGCATGCTGCGTGCGGATGGCTTCGCAGCCTCGGCCGATCCGTCGGACTATGCCGTCAGTGCCGACGCCGTGACGGTACAAGCCTCCGAAACGCTGGGACAGCTGGCGCGCTGGGCCGGCGTAAGTACGCTGCGCCTGGCGGAGATCAATCATCTACGACCGAGCGAACCGCTCACCCTTGGCCGACGTTTGAAAATCGAGTTGGCGGGTGTCGATGCAGCCGGATTTGAGTCGCGGCGGGTCGAATATCACCGTGCGCTGGAGGCAGCCTACTTCACGACCCATCGGATCACCGGGACCGAAGTGCACCGCATGACCGCCGGCGAGACGCTCTGGACGCTGACGCGCCGCGGGAAAGTTCCGGTATGGCTGCTGCGTCAGTACAATCCTGACGTGGACTTCAACTCTGCAAAGCCCGGCAAAGACATTAATATCCCGCAAGTCGAGTCCGTCGAGGCAGACCCGGCGGAGTCCGCCGGTCGGGAGAATCTGCGATGAAACTTTGGATGGCGCTGTGCCTCGTTGCCGTGTTGTCTGCCTGTGGAACGGAAAAGGCTTATCAGGGTCCGGACCAGCCATCAGCGCAACAGGCGCTGATCGTCGGTGATCCGCAGTTGACCTCGGGGCTTCCCATCAAGGCGGTCATACGCAAGGTGGACGAGCACATCCCCGGATTCGGTATATCGACTGTCGCAGTCCTCCCGGGCCGGCACGAGGTGCTGGTGGATTGCGTGATGAGCAGTCACTCGACCGTACGCTTTCCTCTCGTGATCGAAGCACGGGCGGGACATCGTTACGTCCTGGTGGCCCAGAGTACGCCAGGTAACCGCACCTGTGCCGATGTCCGGGTTGATGAGCGCTAGGTCGATACTGGCGCTGGCGCTGGCCCTGGTGGCTGGCAGCCTGCCGAGTGCCCGAGCCGTGGGTGTGGCGGACGCCTTGCCGATGGCAGACCGTGTGGTGGTCGTCAAGAGCGAGCGGCGGCTCTACCTGATGCGTGCCGGCGTGCCACTGCGCAGTTTCCGGATCTGGCTCGGGTTGGCGCCGAAAGGTCACAAGGAACAGGAAGGCGATTTTCGGACACCGGAGGGTACCTACCGGCTGGATGCGAAAAATCCCCAAAGCGAATATTTTTTGTCCATCCACGTGTCCTACCCCAATCGCGACGATCTGGACAAGGCACGGCGCCATCACCTCGAGCCCGGCGGCGCGATCATGATCCACGGATTGCCGAACGTTCCGAAGCATCCCATGGACTACTACCTTCGCAATGACTGGACCAACGGGTGCATTGCGCTGAGCAATGACGACATGCTGGAGGTCTGGCTTCTGACCCGGGTTGATACGCCCATCGAAATCCGGCCCTGAACTGTCGCAAAGCGTGACGTGGTTCCGGTTGCCGTGTGACGCAGTTCCTGCCGTTATCCTGCGCCGCTTCCTAGTCTGTTCATCCGACTGGATAGAGCAGACTCCCATGACGACACGAAAAGTCTCCCGAGGGCGCAAGGCGGCCGATGCCGGAGCAACCGCAGGCGCCCGATCCGCTGCGCTGCGACACGGCGCGATCACCCGCACCCTGCCAAGCTACTCGACCTACAAACGGTGGTCCGACCAGCTGAAATCCGGCTGGGAGGGTGCCGAGGAACCGAATCGCTGACACACCCAGCCGTCGGATACCCTTGAATCCGGCGGAATCTGCCCCAAAATCCGCCCCGGCTGCCTGCCGGTCAGGCGGCCGTGTGTTCCAAACCATCGGGGCCCCTCATGACGACCAGCACGGCGCGGGAAACGCGCGGCTTCCAGACCGAGGTGAAGCAGCTGCTTCGCCTCATGATCCACTCGCTCTACTCCAACCGCGAAATATTCTTGCGGGAGCTCATCTCAAACGCTTCCGATGCCTGCGACAAACTAAGGTTCCGCTCCCTTGCCGATCCGTCCCTGCTCGCGGGAGCCGCTGACCTGCAGATTGACATCGACTTCGACAAGGACGCGCATACGCTCAGCATCTCCGACTCAGGCATCGGCATGAGCAAAGAGGAGGTGGTGGCGCACCTGGGCACGATTGCCAAGTCCGGCACCGCGGACTTTCTCGCCCAGTTGTCCGGTGACCAGCAGAAAGACGCGCAGCTGATTGGCCAGTTCGGCGTGGGTTTTTATTCCGCCTTCATCGTCGCGGACCGGGTCGAGGTCTATACCCGGGCTGCCGGCGCCGATGGCGCAGACGGCGTGCACTGGGAGTCCGACGGCAACGGGGAGTTCACGGTGGAGTCGGTCGAGCTGCCCTCGCGGGGTACCCGCGTCGTGCTGCACCTCAAAGAGGAGGCCCATGAGTATGCCGACGCTTGGAAAATCCGCAGTCTGGTCAAGCGCTACTCAGACCACATTGGTTTTCCCGTTCGTCTTGCGAAGCCCGCGGACAAAAGCGATGGCGCTGGTGAGCGAGAGGTCATCAACAGTGCTCAGGCGCTGTGGACCCGCCCCAGGAGTGAAATCAAGGATGAGGAGTACAGCGAGTTTTACCAGACGATAGCCCGTGATTTCACTGCCCCGCTCGCATGGTCGCATAACCGTGTCGAGGGCAAGCGTGAATACACGACCCTGTTGTATGTCCCCGCGCATGCCCCGTTTGACCTATGGAACCGGGATGGCTCCAGAGGCCTGAAACTGTACGTGAAGCGCGTCTTCATTCTCGATGACGCCGAGCAGTTTCTGCCCCTTTACCTCCGCTTCGTCAAAGGCGTGGTGGACTCAAGCGACCTGCCGCTCAATGTTTCGCGCGAGCTGCTCCAGACGGATGCGGAAATCGAAGCCATGCGTTCCGGGATCGCCCGCCGGGTTCTGGATATGCTTTCGAAAATGGCCAAGGACGAGGCGGAAAAGTACGCGACTTTCTGGAAGGAATTCGGTCAGGTCCTCAAGGAAGGCATTGCCGAGGACTCTGGCAACCGCGAGAGAATTGCAAAACTGCTGCGGTTTTCCTCCACGCAGACCGACGCCGAAAAGCAGGACCAGTCTCTGGATGACTACATCGCGCGTGTAAAGCCGGACCAGAAGCATATTTTCTATGTGACGGCCGAGACCTGGAATGCAGCGCGTCACAGCCCTCATCTGGAGCGGTTACGCAAGCACGGAATCGAGGTCCTGCTCATGCACGACCGGGTGGATGAATGGATGCTCTCCTATCTGGGAGAATATGAAGGCAAGCGCTTCCAGGACGTCGCGGCCGATGACCTCGATCTTGGGACCCTCGTCCCGGCATCCGAGGTGGCGGTACCGGAGGGGTCCGATGCGTTGTGCGAGCGCCTCAAGAGTGCTCTTGCCGAGCGGGTCGATGCCGTGCGCACGACGCAGCGCCTCGCCGAATCACCCGCGTGCCTCGTTCGGGCCGCAGGCGAGATGAGCGCCCAGATGCGCAAGTTGATGGAGGCGGCCGGGCAGGGAATGCCGTCTCAGAAGCCCACGCTGGAAATCAATCCTGCTCACCCGCTGGTCGCCCGGCTTGCCACGACGCAGGACGTGGAGCGTTTTGGTGATCTTGCTGTTGTACTGGCGGATCAGGCGACGCTGGCGGAAGGGGGGCAGTTGGCGGATCCGGCAGACTTCGTGCGCCGCATGAATCGCCTCCTGCTCGGCGCCTGAGATCCGCGGATGGACGATTCAGCGAGACCGGTGGGCGCCAGGAGGGGCATGCTCGGGGTGGTCATGGCGGCGGGGATGCTGGCTGCAACGGTTCAGGCCGGGCCTCTGGGTCCGCCGAGCGGTTTTCCTGCCGGCCTTGAAGTCACTGACGTGACGGTGGGCACCGGTCCTGCTGTCGGCCGGGGCGACATCGTGGCCGTCGCGTATGCCGGCTACCTGCTGGATCCGTCCGCGCCATCGGGTCATGGGCGGAAATTCGACAGCTCGGCTGACCATGGCGGCGAGCCATTGGTCTTCAGATTGGGCAAGGGTACGGTCATTGCAGGCTGGGATGCCGGCATCACCGGCATGCAACGGGGTGGCCAGAGGCATCTGGTCATCCCCGCAGCGCTGGCCTACGGGACGCGAGGGATTCCCCGAAGAATTCCGCCGAACGCGGCTTTGGTGTTCGAGGTGACGCTGGTCAGCCTGCAGGTGATGGACTGATGGGTGGCATACCTTTTCGGCCACCGCCACCCGAGCGGCTCCTCATTCAGGGGCCGGTCGGTCCGCTGGAGGCGGTTCTCGAGGTTCCCGCCGGTCACGAGGGGGCGCGTGTGGCGTTGGTCTGTCACCCACACCCGCTGTTTGGCGGCACGATGCAGAACAAGGTCGTTCACATGACGGCGCGCGCGCTGCAGGAATGCGGCATCGCAACGTTACGCTTTAACTTCAGGGGCGTCGGGGCCAGCGAGGGTGTTTTCGATGACGGCGAAGGCGAAACCGGCGACGCGCTTGCCGCCACCGACTGGTTGACGGCACGCTACCCCGACGCAGGGCTCATCCTCGCCGGTTTTTCCTTTGGTTCCTTCATAGCCTATCGGGTAGCGACCGAGCGCCCGGCCGAACGCCTCGTCACGATCGCTCCGCCACTGCGTCGGTTCGATTTCGACCGATTTCAACGCCCCACCATTCCTTGGCTTGTCATCCAGGGCGATCAGGACGAGCTGGTCGAGTACGAGTCCGTGACGTCCTGGGTGGCCGCGCAGTCCGTTCCTCCGGCATTGGCGACGGTGGCGGGTGCCGAGCATTTCTTTCACGGGCGCCTGCACGAGCTCAAGGCTGTGGTCCAGGGCTTTGCCTGCAACTGATCGCGGTTTTCAGTGCGGAAAATAAAAAAGCCGGGGAAAACCCCGGCTTTTTCGCCTCAGCAGCTTGCTGAAACTAAGGCTGATCAGTTGACCATGGCCTTCAGCGACTTCAGGGCAGCCGCGCGGACCTTCTTCGAGGCCGGCTTTGCCTTGAACACCATCTTCTCGCCCGTGAACGGGTTGACGCCCTCGCGGGCCTTGGTGGCAGGCTTCTTGACAACCTTGAGCTTGAGCAAGCCAGGCATCGTGAAGCTGCCGGCACCGCGCAGGCTCTTCTTGATGATGCCGTTCAGCGACTCGAAGACAGCTCCGACCTGCTTCTTCGAGAGTTCGGTGTCCTTCGCGATCTGCGCGAGAATCTCCGACTTGGTCGGGGCCGCGTTCTTCTTCGCCATTGTAAGTGATCTCCTAATGGGTTTCTGTTTTCGATCAGGGATTTAATGCGGACATCTGCACGGTGAGACACGAGTCAGGCGGTGCAAGCACGCACCTAAGATGTGGCAAACCCCGCAAAAATCAGTCTTAAATCACGACCATCTCTTTGCTTCGGCGGCGACAATACCACACCGAAACACAAAATCCACTATTTTTTAAGTAGTTTTTGCTGCTGTGTGAGGTCGACAATGGAACCAAGCACGGCAGGTATCTCGTTGGGGCGAAAGATGCGTATCGTTTTTTCGCGTCCGGTCAGTCCGCGAACGATTTCAACCCTGCCTGTCGCGACGCCGAACTGATCGGCCAGGTAGCGTGATACGTGTGCGTTCGCGGCACCGTCGACGGGAGGAGCGGTGATTCGTAGCCTCAACCGGCCGCTTTCGAGCCGCAGTTCGTCGCGGGAAGCTCGAGGCTGGACACGTACGCTGATCAACAGGTCCGCTCCGTCCCATCTGGCGGGCGGGCTCACAGATCGTAGGGAAAAAACAACGGAGCGAGGCGCAGGTTGAGCGAATAAAGCGCCAGTTGGAGCAGCAGCAGTGCGGCCAACGCAGACAGATCCATTCCCCCCACCAGAGGCAGGTGCCGCCTGATCGGGCGCAGGATCGGATCTGAGACATCCGCCAGGAGCCTGGAGGCTGGATTGTAGGGATCCGCCACCCAACTGAGGAGGGCGTGCAGGAAGACTGCGCCGAGGAAGATCCACAGCAGCATGCGCACGATCGTCACCATCGCGCCGAAAAAGAGCAATACGGCAGACGAAACGCCGTAGCCGTGAAAAATGCAGAGCAGGGCGCTGCGGCATACCGCTATCACCACAAGGGCCACGACGGTGGCGGAATCGGTCCGGCCAAGGGACGGCAAAAACCGGCGTAGCGGCAAGATGACCGGGTTGGTCAGTCGGTGCAGGGAGTGCACAAACGGATTGCGAAAGTCCGTGCGACGCACTGCAAAAAGCCACCGCAGGACGAAAGCAACGAGCACAAGATCGGCCATTGCCTGGATGAGGAACCCGAGTTCTGCCATGGCGACTGCTCCGGTAGGCGGGGTGGCTAGCGTTTCGAGCCGAACTCGGCGGCGATCTCACGCGACCGTTCGGCCGCCGCCTGAACCGCGCGCGCAACAATGGCCTTGAGGTCTGAGTCGGCAAAGACGGCCAATGCTGCCGCCGTGGTGCCGCCTTTTGAAGTGACCTGCTCGCGCAGCACGGCAGGTTCTTCGCCGCTCGCCTTCGCAAGGGCGGAAGCGCCCGCTGCTGTCCCGACGGCCAATTTGCGCGCAACTTCCGGGGTCAGGCCCTGGGCAATGGCCGCCGCTTCCAGAAGTTCGATCAGGAGGAAAAAATAGGCCGGGCCGCTGCCCGATACGGCCGTCACGAGATCGATGTCGCCCTCGGCATCCACCCATACGGCAGTCCCGACAGCCTCCAGCAGCCGTTCCGCAAGCGCCCGGGCAGCGGCATCGACCTCCGCCGCGGCGTACAGCCCTGTGACGCCGGCACCGATCAGCGCGGGCCGGTTCGGCATGGCGCGGATGATGCTCGCCTGGCCCCCCAGCCACCGTCCGAGATCACTGGCGGAGATGCCGGCCGCGATGGAAATCACCAACGGGCGTTTTTTCGTCGCCAGGGGCGCTAGCGCGGTGGCCACCTCGGCCAATTGCTGAGGCTTGACCGCCATGATCCAGACATCCGCCTTTGTCGCGGCCGCGATGTTGTCGGCGTGGAGTGCGATTTTCTGGAACCGGCGTGCCAGCCAGTCGCGCTGAGCCTCGGCCGGGTCGGCAACCACAAGGTGCTCCGCCGGCGCGCCTCGTGCCAGCCAGCCGCCCACCAATGCCCGTGCCATCTGCCCGCCCCCGATCACTGCGATTCGAGGCCACGCTTCCGTCCGCTTTTTCATCATTTCATCCGTTCGCCGAAGATTGCCGTGCCTACCCGTACGTGGGTGGCTCCTTCCATTATCGCCGCTTCCAGATCGCTGCTCATCCCCATCGAGAGCGTATCAAGACAAAATCCCTGGGCGTTCAGGTCATCCCTCATCTGACGCAGTGCAGCGAAATGGCCCCTCTGAACCTGCGCGAGGCCGCTCTCGGGCGGAATGCACATCAAGCCGCGCAAGCGCAACCTCGGTAGGTTGAGTACGTCCCGGGCCAGCGCAGCGAGCCCGTCCGCGCGAACACCCCCCTTGGAGGATTCATCACCGATATTGACCTGCAAACAGACGTTGAGTGCCGGGCCATGAAACGGTCGTTGTGCGGCCAGCCGCTCCGCTACCTTCAGGCGGTCCACGGTGTGGACCCAGTCGAACAACTCTGCCACCGGGCGGGTCTTGTTTGACTGGAGCTGGCCGATATAGTGCCACTGCACCGCGTCACGCCGGTCCCTGAGTGCCTCGATTTTTGGCACCGCCTCCTGCAGGTAATTTTCTCCGACGTTGGCTAAACCGGCTGCGATTGCAGCGCCCACGACCGGGGCGGGCTGCGTCTTGGTGACCCCGATGAGCGTGACCGATCCTGCCGGTCGGCCCGCCGCCAGTGTGGCGCTCTCGATACGCTGCAGGACAGCCTCGAGGCGGGCCGGCGAAAACTGAGGAGTGGTTAACATATCGTTGACCACCCCTCGTGCCTATACTCCCCCTCAGCATGCCGGGGGCCGTCACTCCGGGAGGGCCTCATGGCCATCGATATCGCACAGCTTCTGGCATTTACGGTCAAAAACAAGGCCTCGGACCTGCACCTGTCGGCGGGCATGCCCCCCCTTATTCGGGTGGACGGCGACGTCAAGCGTATCAACATGCCTGCACTGTCCCACAAGGAAGTGCACAGCATGGTGTACGACATCATGAATGACAAGCAGCGCAAGGCCTATGAGGAGTTTCTCGAAACTGATTTTTCCTTCGAGATTCCCAAACTGGCCAGGTTTCGCGTCAACGCTTTTAACCAGCACCGCGGCGCCGGAGCCGTTTTTCGCCTGATCCCGTGTGATGTGTTGTCCCTGGAGGACCTGCATGCGCCGGCGGTCTTCCGTGATCTATGCATGTTGCCGCGCGGCCTCGTGCTGGTCACCGGACCCACCGGCTCTGGGAAATCGACAACGCTTGCCGCGATGGTCGACCGCTGCAACAACGAGCGGCCCGACCACATCATCACGATCGAAGACCCGATCGAGGCCGTGCACGAACCCAAGCGCTGCCTCATCAACCAACGCGAAGTACACAGGGACACACGCAGTTTTTCGGATGCGCTTCGCTCGGCGCTGCGCGAGGATCCCGACATCATCCTTGTCGGTGAACTGCGCGACCTTGAGACGATCCGGCTTGCGCTGACAGCAGCCGAAACAGGCCACCTGGTGTTCGGCACGTTGCACACCAGTTCTGCCGCAAAGACGATCGACCGCATCGTGGACGTCTTCCCCGGCGGGGAAAAGGACATGGTTCGGTCCATGCTGTCCGAAAGCATCCGAGCGGTCATATCGCAGACGCTCTTGAAGAAAATAGGTGGTGGGCGGATAGCGGCCCACGAGATCATGATGGGAACGCCGGCAATCCGAAACCTCATTCGCGAAGGCAAGATCGCGCAGATGTACTCCTCGATACAGACTGGCCAGGCATCCGGCATGCAGACGTTGGACCAGTGCCTGCAAGACCTCGTGGCCAAGGGACTGGTGACCAAAGACGAAGCGCGACTCAAGGCCCAAAACAAGGAGGCGGTCTGACCTCATCGGCAGCCGGCGGCGCTATGGAAAGAGATCAGGCGGCAAAATTCATGCAGGACCTCCTCCGAAGGATGGTCGAGAGAAAGGGCTCCGACCTTTTCATCACGTGTGGCTTTCCACCGGCCATCAAGATTGACGGAGAGGTCCGGCAACAAACCGACCGGGCGCTCTCTGCCGAGCACTGCGCCGTCCTGACTCGCGCAATCATGACGGACCGACAGTTGCGGGAGTTCGACGCGACGAAAGAGTGCCAGTTCGCCATCTCTCCGCAGGGAATCGGGCGTTTCCGGGTCAGCGCCTTTGTGCAGCAGGGCCATCCCGGATGCGTGATCCGTACCATCGCAAGCAAAGTGCCGACCGTCGACGAACTGCAACTTCCACCGATCCTGAAGGACATCGCCCTCTTGAAGCGGGGACTCGCAATCGTCGTCGGCGGAACCGGGACAGGTAAATCGACCACCCTTGCGGCGATGGTGGATTTCAGGAATTCACAGACCCGTGGTCACATCGTCACCATCGAAGACCCCATCGAATATGTCCATCCTCACCGTAACAGTGTCGTTACCCAGCGCGAGATCGGGGTCGACACGGACTCCTGGCACGCCGCCCTGCGCAATACGCTTCGCCAGGCGCCGGACGTGATCATGATCGGTGAGATACGGGACAGGGAGACCATGGAGTACGGAATCCAGTTTGCGGAAACCGGTCATCTGGTCCTCGCCACACTGCATGCCAACAGTGCGAACCAGGCATTGGACAGAATCATCAATTTTTTCCCGGATGAAAAGCGCGAGCAGGTGCTCATGGATCTCTCCTTGAACATTCAGGCCCTGATCTCTCAGCGGCTGATCGCAAGGGAGGGCGGATCCGGACGGGTTGCCGCGATGGAGATCATGCTCCATTCACCGCTCATTGCGGATCTGATTTTCAAAGGCGATGTCGCTGGCCTCAAGGACATCATGGCCAAATCCACCCGCTTAGGGATGAGAACTTTCGATCAGGCGCTCTATGAGCTCTATGAGAACGAGTCCATTTCCTATGAAGACGCACTGAGAAACGCGGATTCGAAAAATGAACTGCGGTTGAGAATCAAATTGGAAAGCAAACGCCTCGACCGGACGGGTGGCGAAGATGCGGCGGCACTACGGATCGTCGATGAATCCTGAAATCGACTCCGCAGCAGGCAAAATCGACGACCAGCCGGAAAGTGCTCGGCGAGACGCGAATGATCCGGGCGCCAAGTTCAACACGAGGCCGCTATTCCGATTGATGGTGGAAAAGCGGGCCTCTGACCTCTTTTTTACGTCCTACGCGCCGGTGAAGATAAAAATCGACGGCCAGATTTTTCCTGTCAACAAGCAGGTGCTGACACCCGAGATGGTGCGCGAAACTGCTTATGGGCTGATGACCCCGGAGCAGACTCGCTATTTCGAACAGGAGCTGGAGATAGACTTTGCCTTGTCCGCGCCTGGGCTCGGACGATTCAGGATCGCGGTATTCCATCAACGAGGCTATCCGGCAATCGTGCTGCGCTACGTCACCGCGGACATGCCCAAGCTGGAAAATCTTGGCTTACCGGAGGTCGTCACTGATCTTGCGCTTCTGAGACGAGGTCTCGTGCTGATGGTGGGGGCCACAGGTTCGGGGAAATCAACGACTCTTGCTGCGATGATTAACCACCGAAACGAATCCGTCTCCGATCATATTTTGACAATCGAAGATCCTATTGAATTTCTCCATACCAACAAACGGTCAATCATCAATCAGCGCGAGATCGGTCTGGACACTAAAAACCTGCACCGTGCGCTGCGTAGCGCCATGCGGGCTGCGCCTGATGTCGTGCTGATTGGTGAGATACGCGATCGCGAGTCCATGCGCGCGGCGATCACCTTGGCCGGGACGGGGCATCTTTGTATTGCCACCCTGCACGCGAACAACGCTGCAGAGGCGTTGGACCGGATCATCAATCTCTTTGCGCGAGACGAGCATGCCCAGGTCCTGCTGGACCTTTCTCAGTATTTGCGGGCAGTGCTTGCGCAGCGACTCGTTCGGGGTGAAAAGGGCAGGCATGCGGCGGTGGAAATTCTGTTGAACACACCGCACATGCAGGATCTGATTCGCGCCGGCGACACGGTTGCGGTCAAGGAGGCGCTTCAGTCCTCCTCTGAACGGGGCATGCAGTGCTTCGATGCCGCATTGACGGATCTGGTCCGCTCCGGACGGATAACGCTGGATGAAGCCCTCAAGGCGGCGGACTCGCGTGCCAATCTTGAGGCACGTATCGGATTTCGTTAACCGGTCACGTCGGCACTGTGGTCTGACGCCGGATCCAGTGTCACGGATGTGTCTGTCGCAATGAGCGACTTCATCTGGATTTCGAGTGTGGCGACGCGCTCCAGCAGGGAAGAAATCGTGGCCTCGAGATCGGGTCTGGCGCTCACCGGCGTGGCGGGCGCACTGGGTTCAGCCATTGCCTCGAGATCCGGTTCGCCGGTGAGCAATTGGCAATAACGGGCTTCTCGTGAGCCAGGCATTTTCGGCAAACGCATGAGATAAGGACCGTCTTCCCGGGTGGCCAGCATTTCCAGGGTGGTCTCGACGTCACCAATATCCGTAAAACTGGCAAGACGCTGGGCACGGGAGCGCAGTTCACCAGGCGTCTGCGGGCCGCGCAGCATGAGTTCGGTGATGACGGCGAGCTCTTGAGGCGTCATCTGAATGGGGTTGTGATCGCTATTGCAGAGGCGGTGACGATACTTGACCACCCGGCTACCAAATCCACCCCGCTCCAGAATCAAGTGCCGCTTCGACAGGTCGTCCAGTGCTTGCTGGACCGTGCCCTCATCGAGTGACATGACCGGATCACGGTTTGTCTTCTGATTGCATCCGTTGACGAGCGCGTTGAGCGAGAGTGGATACTGATCCGGCGTCGTAATCTCCTTCTCGATCAGGACACCGAGAATACGAGCCTCAAGTGCGCTCAAGTGAACCTTCATGCGTAGACACTCATGTTTCGGGAAAGACCTGATAGGCGTCGAAAACAGGGCCATCAACACAGACCCGCTTCATGTAAATCCCCTCAGGCGTGGTCACGGGTACCGCGCATCCGGCGCATCCGCCGACTGCGCACGCCATGTATTCCTCCAGCGAAACCTGGGCGGGAAGCGAAAACCGCCGCGCCAGTCGGGCCGTTGCCGCGAGCATCGGTGTCGGTCCGCAGGCGTAAATCGCTATCTTTGCGCGCGTATCCTGATCCAAAGACGTTATCCACTCGGCAGCGAGTTCCGTCACATAGCCCGCATAGCAACCCGGAAGGCCGCTCAGGCTGGCAAGACGACTGCGGATTCCGAGCGATTCGAGCTGAGGATGTGCATGACTGGCAGAGAACGGAATTCCACTGAGCGCGATTGCCGACGCTTTCGCAGCGAATGGGAAAGGCACTTCCGATCCGAGCATTACGATGGGGTCGAAGCAAGCTTCCTTGGACAGAGCTTCGGCAAGGTACACCATCGGCGGCAATCCGACGCCACCGCCGATAAGCAGAGGTATCGGCTTCCCTGGGTCAGCCACAAACCCGTTCCCGATCGGGCCCATGCATGACAGCACTTCTCCAGTGCGAGCCTGCGAAAGTCGCCGTGTGCCCTCACCCACGACCTTATAAAGGATCTCGATGGTGCCTTCGCTTGCATTGGCGCGCTGCAGGGAGAGGGGCCTTCGCATTGGCAGGTGGGGGTCGCACGTCAGGTGCACGAACGCTCCGGGGGTGGATCTCGCGGCAATGCGCGGCGATTCAAGCACCAGAACGAATTGCCCGTCGGACCAGGCGACATGGCTCTGGACGCGCGCATCCTCGACCAATATGGTGCCGCGGTGCGGACGGTTTGAGGCGCTCATCACATTGCTCCGCGGAGCCGGCGATTTTCGATGACGGTGTCCAGAACCGCCATGCGCACGGCGACCCCGTTGGTTACCTGGTCGCGGATCACCGACTGCGGACCGTCCGCGACGTCTGACGCTATTTCCACTTCCCGGTTCATGGGCCCAGGATGCATGACGATGGCGTCGGGACGTGCCAGAGCCAGTCTCTTGGAGGTCAGGCCCCATTTCGCATGGTAATCGTGGGGATCCGGGATTGCTGCCTGTGCCATGCGTTCACGTTGCACGCGTAACATCATGACCACGTCGCAATGGGCAATGCCTTCCTCGATCGACGTGAAGCGCTGCGCGCCGGGCATCTCGTCATCGGCCGGCATCAGGGCTTCAGGGGCGACGATTCTCAATTCCCCGACACCGAGTGCCGTAAAAACCTGATGGGCCGAGCGAGCGACGCGAGAATGCTTGACATCTCCGACGACCGCTAACGTCAAATCGCGGAAGCCCCCCTTGTACTGCATCACAGTCAGGGCATCGAGCAGCCCTTGCGTCGGGTGAGAGGTGTGAGCTTCACCGGCACACAGCACGCTGACGTGGTCATATACATGTTCCGCGACGAACTGCGTGATCCCGGGCTCCGCATCGCGAATGACAAAAACGTCGACTGCCATCGACTCGAGGGTATGTAGGGTGTCTAGAACGGTTTCGCCTTTTGCACGGGAAGACAGCTGAATCTCTAGGTTGAGTACTTCTGCGCCGAGGCGCCTGCCGGCCAATTCGAACGAGGAGCGCGTTCGGGTGCTGGGTTCATTGAAGATGTTTCCGATCGTGATGCCATTCAGCGAGTTGCTTCGGACGGGCGCGCAGCCGCGAGGTGCCAGATATCGTTGAGCCCGCTCCAGGATTTGGCGCACCTGCTCGTGTGACAAGCCATCCAGAGTGATCAGATGGCGCAGGCGACCCGAGATGTCGAGTTGGCTGAAAGGCTGCATGATCAAGTCCTGGTATGAAGACTGCGTTCGCGCAGCCACTGTTGAAGCAGCACGACTGCGGAGACCGCGTCAATGTCGCCACGAGTCACCCGTCGGCTCAGCGCTCCGCTTGCGCGGCGTTGACGCAGCATATCCTCTGCCTCGCGGGACGAGAGCCGCTCATCCACCATCACAAGCTCACGTCCGTGCCGTTGCGCGAGAGCAGCTCCGAACTGAGTGGCGGCCTCTGTCAACCCGGTCGGCGTGCCGTTCATATTATACGGGACCCCCACGACAAAGACCTCGGGATCCCAGTCCTTCACATGACGGCTGATTCCCGCCCAGTCGGGCAAGCCGTCATTGCCGCAGGTGACGGTTCCAACAGGTCGGGCGGTGCCTGTGAGCGAATCGCCGGCAGCGATTCCAATGCGCTTGGAACCGAAATCAAAGCCCAACGCAACGAGCGGCTTGGGCGACCGGTCAGGCATGGCCGGCTTGGCTGGCAAGGCGGTTGGAGTCCACTCCGAGCAATTTCATCGCGGCGCGCCAACGGTCTTCGTAGGGAATATCGAAAAGTATCGCAGGGTCGACAGGCACGGTGAGCCATGCGTTCGACAGAATCTCATCTTCCAGTTGTCCGGCTCCCCACCCTGCATATCCCAATGCCATGACTGTCTGACTTGGGCCCTCGCCACGCGCGATGGCGGCCAAGATGTCGCGTGAAGTGGTGACATGGATGGCGTCCGACACGGCCAAAGTGGCGTCATAAACCGCGGCGCCCGGTTCGGGAGGATGCAGCACGAACCCGCGCTCGGGGGCCACCGGACCGCCTCGCAGCACAGGCTGGTTGCGTAGCTTCAGATCCTGCGTGGCGAGATCCAGCTGCTCGAAGACTTCGCCCACCGCCATCTCCATCGGACGGTTGATGATGATGCCAAGGGCACCGTCCTTGTTGTGCTCGCAGACAAGCGTCACGGTGTGGGAGAAGTTCGGATCACCCAGCGAGGGCATCGCGATCAGGAGCTGATTGTTAAGGTAGTCGCCGGACATACGGGTAGTATCGGCCCCGATGCGGGCAACGACAAGTTTCCTAACGCGTATTAGCGGGTACCCGAACCGCCGAATCCGTCCATTGTCCGTCCGAGAACTGCCATTCGTAGGTCAGGCGAACGCTGTCATGCTCCGCCGCCAGCATCCGGGGAAAGGGTTCGAAAGGGGCGGAAAGCCTCAAAATGTTCAGCGCGGCTTGATCGAGTTCGACATGGCCCGACGACCGGCTGACGACCGCGTCGACCAATCGGCCATCGGCGGCAATTCGCACCTCAAGTACAGGATTGCCCGTCAGATGACTCCGGCGGACGGAGTCCAGAGGGTAATTTGCAGTGCCAATGCGTTCGATTCGATGTCGCCAGGCGTCCAGATAGACCGCCACACTGGACTCCCGGGTATTGGCGGTGACAACCAGTTCTTTGGTCGGGCGCCCGCGCAGGGCGAACGCGTCGCCGTTGTCCACGGCGCTGGCGTCACTTCGGACCGCTTCGACCACGATCGGCGACCTTTCCCCGGCCGCAATCGCCTGGGTGGCGCGGGTGGGCGGCCGACGGGTTCGCGCCGAAACGATGTCGTCCTCGGAACCTCCCGATACGTGATCGCCGCCGCCCGTGGCGCGGCCTGCAGCGCCTGCCGCAGGCGCGCCACCCGGCGCCTCGGCATGGCGTACATCGGCCGCAGTGCCTGCCCCGCGCTGATTGACGTCGGCAAGATAATCCGGGTGTTCATTCGGGCCTGAGTCCGCGTCAGGATCATGTACGAGAACGACTTCCATGGAGGAAATTTCGCCATCAGGGTGTCCGGGTGAGGCAAAGCCAATGCCGAGCAACAGGACCGCGTGGACTGCCGCTGCGATGAACAGGGCCGTCGTCAGGCGATCCTGCGGGCTCGACTGGGAAGGGCGGGGCGTCAATTGCGTCACGGCGACGGAATCACCTCTTAAGCTGCATGGCTCCCGGAGGATTCAGGTAGATGACACGCTCGGTCGCGCGCTCAACGGCCTGCCGGCTGAAAAGCAGGGGGAAATATTCGCCGCGTCGCCAAAGATCCGCAAGGTCACGATAATGGGGGCTGTCAGGATCGCCGGACTGGCCGGGATGATTCACCGCGACGGATTTGTCCCAGTCGCCGACGTCCATGATCAAGCGCACCGATGGCCCGCCGGTATCACGAAAGTCAGCCGCACGATAACTGGATTGGCTGGGTACGAAGGCATCTCCGTCTTTCGGCAGGGGGCCCACGTTGAGTTGGGCGCGTCGAACATCATCGACGATTGCTGCGAAAGGATGTTCAGAGAGGTTGAAGTGAAGGCTGTCCCATCGCCAACGTGCCGTCTCGTTGCCCAGCCTCGTTCTCAATTCCCGAAACGCGGCGCCCAGCGTTGTTCCAAGGAGGTCGTCCCTGCGCTCGGTCGGGCGGTCTTTAAGCCACCGGGAGGGGTGTTCGGCGAAACTGATGATGACGTCAACGTGGGCGCCGTCCACTGTCGCGGCCTGGGCAGCGGGCATGAGCAGACTTCTTACGGCGGTACGCAAGTGATGCGTATACCAGGTCTCGTACAGCGCGGCGGCCGCCGAGTCCCCGGTCACGTTGCCGTCCCAGCCATGCAGCAAAGCCAGCGCTGCTCGCGTGTCGCCGTCGTCGGTCTTGAGGTCCTGGATGGCCAAGACCAAGCGTCGGGCGGGCAAAGAGACGGTATCGGTCTGCAAGCGCTTGGAATCTTCCATGGACAACGGCCGTGGCTGGCCGAGCACGCTGCTGATGCGCTCGTGGCGCCACCCCGGGGTCCATTCAAAGCCCGGCTTCAATTCGGCATACGGATAGTCAGTGGGCAGGTTGAGTTCGTTTGAGGTGGTGAGGAATCCTTCCGCCGGATTGACGCGTCGCGGCATCTGTTCTGGTCGAAGCGGCGGACCCCATTCGTATCGCCCGTCCCCTGGGACGGGCATCAGGCCGTCATGGTGTGCACGGCCCGGAATGTAACCGGCGGGCAGCCAGGCGATGTTGCCCTTGGTATCGGCATAGACATGGTTGAGCGTGGGTGCGCGCCAGTGACCTAAAGCCTGTTCAAAGTCTCGCAGGGTCCGGGCCTTTTGATACCGAAGGGCGCCCCAGTACACCGAGGTCCCCGGTTCGAACCAGGCGCTGCGCAATGCGTAGGCTCTCTTTTTAGATGCGTCCACATAGATGACGGGCCCGTGCCGGGTGAACTGCATCTGGAGGGTTCGGGAGGGCGCGTCACGAATCAGGAGCGGCTCCTCGATCTGCCGCAGCGGTTCCCAGCCCGAGCCAAAGCGATAGCGGGTGAGCGAGTCGTCCAGTTCGTAGACGTACAGATCCTCCTGATCGGCCGGATAAATGGTGTAGCCGAATGCTATTGAGGCATTGTGGCCGAGCGAGATGCCGGGCATCTGTGGCTCATTGGCGCCCACGAGGTGCAGGCCTGGCGCATTGAGCCCCACGAGGTAGCGAATGCTGGGTTGGGTAAACGCACGGTGAGGATCGTTGGCTAAAATAGGACGACCGGTCGTTGTTTTTGACGGACTGATGACCCAGTTATTGCTGCCGTCTGCCTGCTCGGCATCCTGACGCAACATCGCCTGCGGGAATCCGGGGGGTGTCAGTCGGAACTCGCGGGTCGCAAGAGTGTAGAGGTGCAGCACATCGGTCGGCAGGCACGGATCAAGGCCTGTCGGGAGAATGGCGTCCCATGACGGGGAAAGAGGAGCCCGGACCAGATCTGCCGCGAGGCTCCCATGGCAGGCGCCGATGGCGCGGGCGACCTCGCTCTCGACATTTCTGGACAGCCCGTGAATGCGGATCCGGACCAGGTCTTCGGGCTGCCAACGGGCCGGCCGGTATCTTCCAATCCGGAACTCCACCGGAAGTTGATCTGGGTGCGCCTGCACATAGGTCACATACGCATTGATGCCCGCCACAAACTGCCGCGCGGTTGCTGCCGCGGTCGGTCCATAGGACTTCCACTCCTTGGCCTGGTCGCCACGATAGAGCAGCAGGCGGGCGGCACGATCGTCTTCCACGTAATCTTTACCAAAGACTTCTGACAGCTGGCCAAGCCCTCGGCGTCGCCAAAGGTCCATCTGGAACAGCCTGTCTCTGGCGGCGTTGAATCCCTGCGTAAAGTAAAGGTCCGACTCGGAGTGCGCGTAGAGGTGCGGCACGCCCCAATGGTCGATGCGGATTTCCGCCGGTGAATGCAGGCCGGGTACGACCAGCGTTTGGGTCGGCGTGGCCGCGTGCGCCCACGAGGCGAGCAGCACCAGAAGCGCGGCGGTCGCGCGGCCGCCCTGCGTCATGGCCGCTCGTCGAGCCGTTTTTGAATGCAATCCATCAGCAGTCCCGCGATATTCGTTCCACACTGCTTGTCGATCTCCCGGATCCCGGTGGGGCTCGTGACATTGATTTCGGTGACGTAGTCGCCGATGACGTCAAGGCCTACAAACAGCATGCCCCGTTGCCGAAGCGCGGGTCCGATCTGGCCGGCCAGCCAGCGGTCGCGGTCGTTCAGCGGACGCGCGACCCCGACTGCGCCCGCCGCCAGGTTGCCCCGGTTGTCGGTGGCGGACGGAATGCGCGCGAGCGCGAAAGGCACGGGTTCGCCATCCACCAGAATCACCCGGGAATCGCCACCCGACACGATTTCAGGGAGATACCGTTGAACGATCGCGAAACGGCTACCGAACTCGGTCAGAGTTTCAAAGATGACCTGGGCGTTCTTGTCTCCAGCATCGATGACAAAAACGGACCGCCCTCCCATACCAAACAAGGGCTTGCACACGACTTTCCCATGTTCGCGCTGGAACTCGTGCATGTCCGCCATGCTGCGGGTAATCAGGGTCGGGGCGCAGCACTGCGGGAACCACGCGGTGTAGACCTTTTCATTCATGTCCCGAAGGCCCTGGGCGCGGTTGACGAGCAGGACACCCTCCTCCTGCGCGCGCTCCAGAATGTAGGTCGAATAGATGTATTCCATGTCGAAAGGCGGATCCTTTCGCATCAATAAGACATCGAGGTCCGCAAGGTCGCGTACCGCAGGGTCGCCCCGCCGAAACCAGTCCTGCTCCTCGGCAGTCACCGAAAGAGGCGCCAAGCGCCCCATGGGCCGGCCATCCCGAAGGAACAGGTCGGAAAGTTCGGCGTAATGGAGCTCCCAGCCGCGCCTTTGCGCTTCCACAAGCATGGCCAGCGTCGAGTCTTTCTGCGGTTTGATGTCCTCGATCGGGTCCATCACGACACCGAGGCGAAAAGGGCGCTTCATCTGGTACGGCTCCGTCGCGCCACCCGAGGGTGGTGAGATGTGAATTCGGTCAACCCGGATGGGGGGCAGGTCATGGTACACCGGACCGGCCGGTAATCCCCGGGTGGCGGGATCTCATGGTCACCCCACGGGCGATATGCAAGAATCCGACGGTACCCCGGAAGAGTCTCGCAGCGCCAAGGCGTGCGTAGGGCGGACCGGCAGGTCTGGGACGACTGCGAGTCAGGTAACCTCATGGAAAATGCAGCGCAGATGACCACCAAGGCCCGGTTGTCCGGGCTCAAGGTTTTGGTCATTGACGACAGCAAGACGATCCGCCGGACCGCCGAGACTTTGCTGACCAAAGAGGGCTGCGAGGTGTTTACGGCCATCGACGGATTCGATGCGCTCGCCAAGCTCGCCGATCATCCGCCGGACATCGTGTTTGTGGACATCATGATGCCGAGGCTCGACGGATACCAAACCTGCTCATTGATAAAGCACAACAAAACCTATCGCTCGATTCCGGTCATCATGCTCTCTTCCAAAGACGGGCTGTTTGACCGCGCGCGAGGTCGAATCGTGGGCTCGGAATACTACCTGACCAAGCCATTCACTCGTGAAGAACTGCTTGGCGCAATCGAGCAGCACGTCAGTGCCGCGACAGCTCCTACCCATTAAGGTTCTGAAATGGCGCTCATACTGATTGTCGATGACTCGCCAACCGAAGTGCACGTCATTCGCCGGGCACTGGAGAAGGTGGGATACGAGACAGCCTCCGCCGCCGACGGTGCGGAAGGAGTCCGCTTGGCCCGTACGATAAAGCCGGATCTCATTCTGATGGATATCGTCATGCCCGGCGTAAACGGGTATCAGGCAACGAGAGCCTTGGCCAAGGATCCGGTTACTCGTGGAATTCCCGTCATCATGGTCACGAGCAAAGGTCAGGAGTCTGACCGGGTCTGGGGAATGAGGCAGGGCGCAGTGGACTATCTGGTGAAACCGGTCTCTGCCGAATTGCTAGTCCAGAAAGCGCAATCTGCCTTGTCGGGCTGAGAAATGACCCCCGCGCAGCTGAATCTGCGAACACTACGGGATCGCCCGTTTGATCTGCTGCGCGAACTCGAGCGCAGAGGACGCGCTGTGTCCGGGGGACGGCGGTTAGCCGAAGGTGCGGATTGGGTCGGTGTGGCTTTTCGAATTGGACCCGAGGCCTTTCTCGTCCCGCGCGAAGAAATTCGCGAAGTCATGGCATACCCCGGCCAGGTCACGCGGGTGCCTGGCGCCAGAAGCTGGGTTCGGGGCATTTGCAGCCTGCGTGGCCAACTGCTGCCTGTTATTGATCTCAGGCATTTCCTCGGCAGCGGTGTAACGCCCACGGGTCGTACCTCCAGAGTACTGGTGGTCAATCACCGGGACGTTCCTGCAGGCTTGCTGGTGGACGAAGTATTGGGCTTTCGCCGATTTTCCGAAACCGAGCACAACGCGATTTGTCCTCCCACCCTTGTTCGATGCGAGAGATATCTATCGGGCGCGTTCCGTCGCTCCAATGACAGCTGGCCCGTATTGAGTCTGAGCAAACTAGTTGAAGATCCCTCCTTCCTGCACGCGGCCGCCTGAAGTATTGCCCCAATGTTTATAGCCAACGAAAAGAAGCACCACCACCCGCCCGCTCGGAGTTCTGAACAATGACTTCCAACGACGGGCAGGGAACGCAAATCGGACGCATGAAGTTGGTATTGGGCGTCATCTTGGTGCTGTCTGTTCTTGAAATCGCGGTCGTCGGCTCGGACTTGCTGGGGCTTCACGCCGCAGGCATTCCGGTCGCCCTTGGACTGGGAATCGCAGTGCTTGTTGCCTCTGTGCTGGCGTTACGCACGTACACGCGTCTTGCCTCCATGGGAGAAGAGGCATTGCACCAGGCGCAACAAAACGACCGCAACCAGCGCGCCATACTCAGACTGCTGGACGAGATTGCGACTCTCGGCGACGGCGACCTTACGGTAAAGGCCAGTGTCACCGAAGAGATTACCGGTGCGATCGCGGATTCCATCAACTACGCGATTGAAACTCTTCGTACACTCGTCGAAACGATTCATGCGTCGGCGCTGTCGTTGGATGCCGCGGCGAAGTCAACGCAGGCTGCGGCAGCGCACCTCGCAAAAGCAAGTGCCGGCCAATCCAAACAAGTGACCTCATCGACTGAGGCAGTGGCTGAAATGGCGGGCTCCATTGAGGAGGTATCGGCCAATGCGGAGCGATGTGCAGACGTCGCTCGGCACGCGGTCGACGTATCGCACAAAGGCGGTGACGCTGTGCGGCGCACGATTGATGGCATGAACACGATTCGCGAGACGATTCAGGAGACCTCAAAGAGAATCAAGCG
Organism: uncultured bacterium; assembly: GCA_963978075.1. Taxonomy (GTDB): domain Bacteria; phylum Pseudomonadota; class Gammaproteobacteria; order Steroidobacterales; family Steroidobacteraceae; genus CAIKZZ01. The sequence goes on from CAXBRZ010000007.1 coordinate 21,963, forward strand.
GCTGGGTGAGAGTTCCCAGGAAATCGGCAATATTGTCGAACTGATCAACGATATTGCAGAGCAGACCAATATTCTTGCCCTCAATGCGTCGATTCAGGCGTCGATGGCGGGGGAGGCAGGCCGAGGTTTCGCCGTCGTCGCGGATGAGGTCCAGCGACTCGCGGAACGTGCGGCCGCAGCGACGAAGCAGATAGACGTTCTCGTGCGAACCATTCAATCGGATACCAATGAGGCCGTAGTGTCCATGGAGCGGAGCACCACAGATGTCGTGGGTGGCGCGCTTCTTGCGGAAAATGCGGGCACTGCATTGGGAGAAATTGAACAGGTTTCGAACCAAATTGCCTCGCTGATGTTGAACATTTCAGCAAGCGCAAGGCAGCAGGTCGCTGTCTCGGCGAGCATATCCGGTAGCATGCAGGTACTGCGCGAAATCAGCGTACAGACCGCTGAAAGCACGACCGGGATGTCCCAATCAATTGGCCGACTGGCGGACCTGTCTGCTCAGTTAAGGCAAGCCGCTGCCGGATTCCAATTGCCGCCCGAGGAGAGCGGCTCGCGTCATGCCCCTCGGGTAGCCCCGCAGGGCAAAGGATAGAGATGAGCGCCGTCGCTGAGCACACCCTGCAGGCGGTTGCCAACGAGGTCGGCGTCACCTTGGGTGAAGCCCGTACGGCGCTGGAACTTTATGCCGAGGGAATGGCGGACCCTAAAAACCTGTCCGTCTGCGCCGACCGGCTTCATGAGGTTTTTGGAGTACTGCGGGTCATCGAAATCTACGGCGCTGCGCTTCTTGCCGAGGAAATGGAGAGCGTAGCCCGCTTTCTCTCGACCGCCTCGCCGGAAATACGCAACCAGCCTGAAGGTCTGGATCCGCTCATGCGGGCAATGGTGCAGTTGCCTGCCTATCTTGAACGAGTGCTTGCCGGTGGGCGCGACGTACCCTTGGTATTGCTTCCGCTGTTGAACGACTTGCGTGCCGTGCGCGGCCAGGCGCTGCTGTCCGAAGGCACCCTTCTGCTCCTGAACCTCACCTCCGACCGAAAGCCGGAGCCTGTTGCGGGCCGTCCCGGAGAGGCCGGCCTGACTGTGAACCAATGGGCACGGCGGCTGCGCCCGAAATTTCAGCTTGCCCTGCTCGGTATCCTGCGCGGCGAGAGAATACCGCAGCACCTCGAGGTGCTGGCGCAAGTATCGGAGAGACTCGAAAAGACGGCGCAGCGCCAGTCAGTATTCCAGTTGTGGTGGGTGGTGGGCGCCGTGGTAGAGGCGCTGCGCCATGGGAGTTCTGATGGTGCAGCGACCGTGAAGCGTCTCCTCGGGCAGGCGGATCGCGAAATGCGCCGCTTGTACGAGATCGGCGAGGCGAAATATGCAGAAACACCTCCCATTGATCTGCTGAACAATCTCCTGTACTTCGTCGCCAGAACTCCGACAAACGGCCAACGAATAGCTGCCGTTCGTGCGTCCTTCCGTCTGCAAGACCTCCTGCCTGTCTCGGAAGAGGTCGAGGATCAGCGAGCCAGCTTGTCTGCGCCATCAGTAAAACTGATGGAAACCGTTGGGCTGGCGATTCGCGAGGATTTGTCACGCGTCAAGGACGCGCTCGACGTCTTCGTTCGTAGTGGCGGGACGCGGACAGCTGATCTCTCTGACCAGACGGAATTGCTGCGTAAGATCGGCGATACGCTAGGTGTTCTTGGATTGGCTGAGGGTCGATCGATCGTTCAAGAGCAGATGAAGGTTCTGGCTGACCTCGTGGGCCGCGAAGCCGCGCCGGAATCAAGTGTCCTTGTGGATATTGCTGCTGCCCTCATACGGGTAGAGGACTCGATTGATTCCCAATTAAAAGGACTGATACTCCCGAAATCAGTCGATCCGAATGGAATCGCGCCGGAGAATATCGATCCGGAATTCCAAAACGTGCAGTCCGCAGTTCTACGGGAATGCATCGTCAACCTCGCGCACGTTAAGGAATCCGTTGCTGCCACGATATCCGGCCATGACGCAACAGGCGCGGACCAGGTACCTGCACTTCTGAATGGAATCAGAGCCGGCCTTTTGATGGTGGGCCGCCAGAGGGCCGTTGAGATTTTCGGTCAAATAAGCGGTCATGTATTGGCTTCGCTCAATTCCGGAAACAATCCTGCAGCGCAGCGACTCGACCGGTTGGCAGATGCCATAGTCTCCATCGAGTACTACATGGAGACGTTGCAGAGTGGTCGAAGCGAACCGCTCTATATGCTCGACAATGCCGAGGTCTGCCTCAAAGTCCTCGAGGGCGCCGGGCAAATTTCTGTGCCGACGAGCGTTCTCGGACTTTCTGAGCAAAAGGCAAAAGAGCAGGAATCTGTTGAAGCGACAACAGCTGCTCCGCCCGAAAAAGAAGTTGAAACCTCC
>CAXBRZ010000008.1:0-23614 GCA_963978075.1 uncultured bacterium
TGTCGATGAATCCCGGCAGGAGCGTCAGTCCCCGCAGGTCGATGAGGGTGCCGTTGGCAGGCCTTGCGGCGCCGTCATGAATGGACTCGATACGGCCGTCGCGGATGACCAGCGTCGTGGCGCCGCGTTCGTGTCCGCTGCCGTCAAGAAGGTGGGACACGAGCAGCGTCAAGGGACCTGCGGGCGGAGGCGGCGCAGGCACTGGTGAGACGCCAACTGCACCGACGAGGGAACAGGCCAAGAGGGCCGCAACGGCGAACAGGGTCTTCATGTGGGTGGCCTCTGCTCAGGGCTTTGTCGGTTCCGGATACGCGAAAGGATTGGTAACCGCGGCTTTGGTCGGCGGCACCTTGTGCGGCAGCGGGATGTCCGAGTTGGCGGCATCCAGCAGCAAGGTCGCGAGGATGACGGCTGCCTGTCGCAGATCATCGGCGCGCAGGTGGTCGTAGGTATCGATATTGGTGTGATGAACCCGCGAGCCGTAATCGAGAGGGTCTTGCACGAACTGGAAAGCGGGCAAGCCCAGACGGCTCATGAGGACGTGATCCGTTCCGCCGGTTGGCGATGCCACGATGTTGTTGGCGCCCATGCTGGCGAAGGGCGACATCCACTCCCGCAGCATGGAGGTTGCGCCGAAATTGCCTTCCGTGTGGATGCCGCGAATCTTCCCCGAGCCGTTGTCGATGTTGAAATAGGCGGCAAGCTCGAGGAACCCCGGCAGGTATTCGCTCGGCAAGGTTTCGTCGGCGTAGTAGGGGCCGAGCGCCGCCAGTTGCGGGTCCGAAGGAACCGGCCAGCGCGCAAGGTGGTCGTTGATGTAGGCGGCGGAGCCGTGCAGGCCCTGTTCTTCGCCTGACCAGAGCGCGATGCGAATGGTGCGTTTCGGGGTGACGCCGAGGCTTGCAAGGATGCGGCCGGCTTCCATCACGACGGCACTCCCCGCACCGTTGTCGGCGGCGCCGTCGGCTGCCACCCAACTGTCGAGGTGGGCGCCTGCCATCACGTAACCGGCCTTGGGGTCCTTGCCCGGGATGTCCGCGAACACGTTGTAGGCCTTCGTGTCCTGGTCTTCATAGTGGACGCGGCTGTCGATCTCGAGCGTCACCGGCCCGAGCTTGGCCAGCCGGGACAGGCGTCGATAGTCTTCTGCCGACAGTTCCACGCCCGGCAATTTCGGGGTAGCGCCGACCCTGAAAGCGTAGCCCTCGCCATGAACAAGGCTGCCCGGCAACCTTGACATACGTGCCCAGGCAACGGCGCCTTCATCCGCCAGAAAACGATCCAACGCCGCCGAGAACCGGTTTCGCTCCAGCATTTTGCTCACGCTGTCGGCGTCGGTATGCGGGATCGAATAGCGGTCCTGCTTGTAGATGTCGGTATCCGTGAAGCGCTGAAAAGGCGCTTCCGTGTCGTCCTTCGGGTCTTCCGGCCAGGACACCAGCACGATGCGGTCCTTGAGCTGGCCCTTGTACGCCGCGAAGTCCTTTTCGGTGCGCATCGGCGCGACGATGATCTGCGCCTGAACCGGTGCGGCGGTGGCCGGGGTCCAGGCCACCGGGATGGAGCGCAGCGCCAACGGGCGTGGCGCCAGCATCCGAACGCCAGCCGACTCGATCCACCAGCCGCGCCCGAATTCGAATCCTTCCGTATGGACGTTCTTGAGACCCCAGCGCCGGAATTCACCGGCGGTCCAGCGCTCCGCTTCGCGCATTGCCGGTGAATTGGTCATTCGGCCACCAATCGAGTCGCTCAGGTGGGCAACCGTGGCCACAACCTGGCCGTGATTGAAACCGGCATCGGCGATGCGCTCCATGGTCATGGCGTCCACGGGCGGGGCTGCCCGGGCCAGCGAGGCGACACAGGCGCAAAGGACGGACAGCAGGAGTCGGCGATTCGGCATGGGTAGGCTCACGCAGCAACGGAAGCGACGATGCTACGGGCAAGCCGTCTTGGATGCCAACACCAACAGGGGTGGGGAGGCCCTGCTTATGGCAAGGCACGGCGTGGCCGCGTCAATCGCCCCGATGGGTGACGCTACGGCCCGGTTCCAGTTGCCGTTCGAGCCACTGGCGTACCCGTTGGGCGTCGGCGACACGGGTGTATTTGCCGGCCGAATCGAGCAGCACGATGATCACCGAGCGGCCCTCGACGACGGCCCGCATCACAAGGCAGCGTCCCGCCTCGGCGATATAGCCCGTCTTCTGGACAATGATGTTCCATGTCGGGTTGCGCACCAGGGCATCCGTGTTGCGGAACTCGGTCGTACCGCGTCGCTTCACGGGAACCGAGTAACTCGGATCGGTCGAATATTCCTGGATGATCTCGTGGGCACTGGCAGCACTGACGAGCTTGGCCAGATCCTCTGGACTCGCCACATTTTCGTTGTCGAGTCCGGTCGGTTCGACGAAGTGGGCACTCGTCATGCCAAGCGCCTTGGCCTTGGCGTTCATTGCAGCCACGCAGGCCTTGATGCCGCCCGGGTAGGTGCGGCCGAGCGCATGCGCCGCACGGTTCTCTGACGCCATGAGCGCGAGGTGAAGCAGGTCGCTGCGGCTGAGGGATGTCCCGAACTCAAGGCGGGAGGTTGAGGTCTTGGCGGTGTCTCCACGGTCGTCCGGGATGACCGTCACGATCTCGTCCATCGGCTGATGCGCTTCGACAACCACGAGGGCCGTCATCAGTTTCGTGATCGACGCGATCGGCATCGGCACGTCGGCCTGGCGGGCCAGTACGACCGACTGGGTTGATTCGTCGAGTACGTAGAAGGAGTTTGACTTGAGGTCCGGGGTGGCGCGCGATGGTGCCAAGGCCCGACCGTGCGCGGTGGAGTGCGAGCTGGATGCCTTGGACGCATGTTCCGCAGTGCGCTGTCCTCGTGCGGCTGCCTTGCCATGGCGCTTGGCTGCCGTAGCGGGCAGGGCAACCAGCAAGGCTGAGAGGGCCAAGGCGTGCAGCGTGGCGGTGGTGCGCACTGGGCGGTGCATGGAGACCCCGTGAGGCAAACTATCCCATTAGATTAAGGCTTTGCGATCGATTCGTCACGCCCTACATGAGCCTTCTGCATTAATTTTTTTATCCGGCAGGGTGGAGTCGTCATACTGGCGTCGTCGTCTGCGCGCGAACAGAGAAATCGGGATGGTGACCTTGCTGCTCTGGCTGATTCTTTTCGCGGTATCTTGGCCGTTGGCACTGCTCGCCCTCTTGCTCTGGCCCGTCATTTTTATCCTGACGCTGCCATTGCGATTGCTGGGGTTCGCCGTTGGGGGCGTATTTGCCCTGCTGGGCGCGGTATTGAGCCTGCCATTTCGGTTGTTGCAGCGTCGGTGACCTTCAGCGCCATGCAGCGCCGGATCAGTTGGAAATCAGGTTGAATTCATTGGAGAAGCGTATGAAGCCGAATCGTCTCGTGGGGTCTGCTCTCGTGTCCCTCCTCGTCCTCTCGCAGGGCGTCGCAGCCGACACCGTTGTGGTAACCGCCGCGCGTCTGGTTGACGTGGTGGCCGGCCGCACGGTCCAGCATCCGCGCATTACGATCGTCGATGGCCGCATCACGGCGGTGGATACCGGCAATGCGCCGGTGCCTGCGGGTGCCCGCCACGTGGATCTTGGTCAGCGCACCGTGCTGCCGGGCCTGATCGACATGCATGTGCACCTTACCTCGGATCCCTCCCTCTCGGGCTATCGCGGTCTTGAGTACACCGACAATTTCTGGACCGTGGTGGGGGTCGCCAATGCCCGCCGTACGCTCGAAGCCGGCTTTACGACCGTGCGCAACGTCGGTTCCGCCAACTACGACGACGTGGCGCTCAAGCAAGGCATCGAGGCCGGCTACGTGCCCGGTCCGCGGATCGTTCCTGCCACCTACGCGATTGGCGCCACCGGCGGGCATTGCGATGCCACCGAGTTCCCGCCATCGGTGCAGGTGCCCTCGCCGGGGGTTGCCAATGGGCCTGATGAAATCCGCGCGACGGTGCGCAAGTTGCGCAAGTACGGAGCCGAAGTCATCAAGTTCTGCGGTACCGGCGGGGTGTTCTCGAAGACGGACTCCGTGGCCGGGCAGCAGTATTCGCTCGCCGAGATGCAGGCGCTCGCTGACGAGGCCCACATGCTTGGCCTGCGCGTCGCGGTCCACGCGCATGGCGTGGCGGGAATCCAGACCGCCATCCGTGCCGGGGTCGACACCATCGAGCACGCGAGTCTCGCCGATGCCACAACCATTGCGATGGCCAAGGAACACGGCACCTACTTCTCGATGGACGTCTATGACGACGACTACATCCTGGCCGAAGGCGAGCGCAACGGCACCTTCAAGGAGTCGCTGGAGAAGGAGCGAAAGATCGGCCTGCTGCAGCGGCAGAACTTCAAGGCAGCGCACGAAGCAGGCGTCAAGATGATCTTCGGCACCGACGGCGGCGTCTATCCCAACGGCGACAACGGCAAGCAGTTCGCCACGATGGTGCAGTGGGGCATGACGCCGATGCAGGCTGTACAGGCGGCAACCGTGACGGCAGCCGAGGCGCTGGGTCGCTCTGCGGACGTTGGAGCCGTCGCCGTGGGCCGGTATGGCGACCTCATCGCCGTGGACGGCGATCCGATGGCCGACGTGACGCTGCTGCAGAAGGTTTCCTTTGTCATGAAGGGTGGCGCGGTCATGAAAGACACACGGGCGCGATGAGTCGGCGTCAGCGGATACTCATCACGGGAGCCAGTGCCGGCATCGGTCGGGCGTTGGCCTTTGAGTTCGCCGCGCGGGGCCGTGATCTTGCGTTGTGCGCGCGCAGACTGGACCGTCTGGAGGCGCTGCGTGTCGAACTGCAACAGCGCTATCCGGGCATCAAGGTCGCGGTCCGTGCGCTGGACGTCACGGACTACGCGCTCATCGAGCCGACGTTTCGGGCCTTTGATGAGGAACTCGGCGGGCTCGACCGCATCATCGTCAATGCCGGCATCGGCCGCGGTGCTCCTGTGGGAACCGGGCGGTTCGAGGAAAACCTCGCGACGGTGAACACAAATTTCGTCGCCGCGCTCGCGCAGTGCGAAGCGGCGCTTGCGCTGTTCCGGCCCCGCAATGCGGGTCATCTGGTCACGATCTCCTCGGTGGCCTCGGTGCGGGGCCTGCCCCGTGCCCAGACCGTCTATGCGGCGACCAAAGCGGCGCTCTCGTCACTCACGGAAGGTATCCGTGCCGACACGTGGGGCACCGGCATTCGCACCAGCGCCATCCTGCCGGGCTACATCGATACCGACATCCTGTCCGGTTCTCGCCGCCGTCCCTTCATAGTAGACGTGGTTACCGGATGCCGGTCGATGGCGCTGGCCATCGAGCGGGAACGACCGACTGCCTTCGTGCCAGGCTGGCCTTGGGCGCCGATCGCCTTCTTGATGCGCCATGTTCCTTTGGCGCTGATCCTGAGGTTTCTATGACAGTGCTAGACCTCGGATGTCCGCGACTGAGCGAGGATCCTGCCGCACTCAAGGTCGTGAAGGACGAGGAAGTCCGCGTGGAGTTTGCTGCCGCGGCGGGGCTGGTCATGAGCGCGGTGGGACCGAACCATTATGCGGCGGGTGACGCGATCATCACTGGATCCACCGGCGATCGCTGGACAGTCACCCGCGATCGGTTTGATGTCAAATACCGTCCGAGCGGCGGCCAACGTAGTGGTGAGGCAGGCCCCTACCGTAATGTTCCTGTCGCCATCCATGCCAAACGCATCGATGTGCCCTTCAGTATCGAGCGTTGCCGTGGAGGCGACCGGTTGAGCGGGAATGCGGGAGACTGGGCGGTCGAGTACGCACCCAACGACTGCGGGCTTGTGGCCAGGGACCGATTCGAGGCCGTCTATCGGCCGCTGTGATCGCCCCTGACGACCGGCTCGGCACCGGTCCTCAGGGGACTGACCTTCAGTGTTTGTAGGTAAAGGTCAGGCCGATCGTGCGCGGCCGGTACGTCCAGTCGCGTTCCAGTCGCGTCGGCGCCGAGGCGATCGTCCAGTTGTAGTTCGTGACCGTCCGCGTATCGAACAGGTTGTCCACGAACAGCGCGATCTGCCAGTCTCCTGCCTCCACACCGAATCGCGCGGTGACGAAGTTCGTCGACGGCAGGATGTAGTTGGCCGGATCATACTGCAGCGAACCTGGATCCTGTCCCGGGGACGCCCACTTTGCCTTGCCCTGGTACTCCCAGTCGCCGCGGACGAAGGACTCGTGGCCGAAGGCCTCGAATTTGTACTCAAGACCCAGCGAGGCGGTGACCGGAGCGCCGGGCTGTCCGCCCTGGCCGACGATGGCATTGCCCTTGGCGGCCACCGGCAGTACATCGACTTGGTTCGTTCCGACGAAGCTGGACTTCACGTAGCGAGAGTCCGTGTAACCGGCCGAGAACTCCGCCGTGAAGCTGGGGGTGACGGCGATCTCTGCCTGGATGTCTGCGCCCTTGGCCTCTGCCTCGCCGAGGTTCTGGATCCAGCTGATCTGACAGACCGGCGGAAGCACCGTCTGCTGGATGTTGTGCCACTTGATGAAGTAGACGCTCGAGGCGATGCGGATGCGGTTGTCGAAAGTGTTCTTGGTGCCAACCTCGTAACTCTGCACCGTATCGGAGTCGTACGTTGCCGGCGATGCGGTGATGCCAAAGTTTTCGAAGTCGCCGGCGCACGCCGCCTGCGGTACCGGATTGTTGGCGCCGCCAGGCCGGAAACCCTTCGAGTAGGTGAAGTAGTACAGGTTGTTCGGATCGTGCTGGTACGACACGCCCAGCTTTGGCGTGAAGACCGACTCCGAGTGGCTGTTGGTGAGGTACGTGTCGTAGTCGAACAACTGCGCCGCGCCCGTCACGGTGTCCACGGAGAACTTCACTTTGGAGAAGCGGCCACCGGCGATGATCTTGAGTTCGTCGGACACCGCGTAGGTGGCTTCGCCATAGATCGCAGTCTGTTCATCCTTCGCGTGGGTACGCAGGAAGTACGAGGACTGGGGATCCACGCCGGTCACCGTTTCGCCGCAGTGTGGTGTCGGCGAAGGGTCGCAGGGGCGGGGATTGCTGCCAAGGCCGACTACAAAGTAATCGGCAATGGCGGGCGAGGTTGTGTAGCCCAGCGAGTAGGCGGCGTTCATGAAGTCGCCCAGTTGCGGGTCATGCAACTGCTCAAGGTAATCCTGCTTGTTGGTTGCGTAGAACAAGCCTGCGGTCCAGAACAACTTCGAGCCTGGGTCGTTCGACTGCAGGCGGAATTCCTGCACGAAGTTGCGTTGACCGTTGTTGATCGAGGCGGGAGCGCGATACTCAAGACCTGGCACGAGGGTGTGGACTCCGTTGCCATCCAGCAAGGGGATGTCCGCGCCGGTCCCGAGGAGCGCCTGATAGAAACCGAGGTTGTAAAGCGTGCCGTCGTAACCGGTGACTTCGTCACGATGGTAGTACGAGGTGTCGGAGATGAATCGCACGGGGCCAAGATCCGCCTCCACCTTGAGGGCCGGCAGGTAGAACTTGTCCGGCGACGGGCGCGCCGTCGGGTTGGCGCCGACGAACTTGTGTGCGGAGGGGTTGGAGTACAGTGGCCAGTAATTGCCGACGTCGTTCACATTGCGGTCCTGGTAGTAAACGCTCGGCGTCACGGTCCAGGTGTCATTCGGGGCCCAGATTGCGGCGAGGCGCACCAGCGTCGTATTCGACCGATTGGCGTTGTGGTCAACGACATTGGAGGGATGGTAGGCGTCGACGCGGTCGATCCAGCCGCCGTCCTCTCGATGCCACACGGTCAGGCGCGCGCCGAGCGTACCGTCCTTGATCGGGCCGCCGATGGCGTAACCGGCTTCGTAATTCGGCGCGCCGCCTGGGCTGAACGAGACCTCGGCACGGCCGCTCTGGCTCGACTTGGTAAGCGAGGGTTGTACCGTGATGTAACGCACCGTGCCGCCCTCGGACCCGGCGCCGAAGAGCGTGCCCTGCGGTCCGCGCAGGACTTCGACGCGCTCAAGGTCAAAGGACTTCGGGAGTGATTCATCCGGATTGAAGGCAATCGAGCGCATCTGGATGGGCGTGTCGTCCACATAGATGCCGGTGGTTCCCGCGCCGCCCGAGGAGGCGATGCCGCGGATGGAGATGTTGGCGGTGCCGGAATTGTCGACGTGGATGCCCGGGGTGAAGCGGGCGACATCGGCGATGTCCTTGATGCCGCGAAGGTCGAGGCCCTCCGAGGTCATGGCCGTCAGGCTGATGGGCACCTTGCTCAGCGACTCCTCGTGCCGGGTCGCGGTCACGACGATCTCGTCGAGGCTGGCCGTCTGGCCGGAGTCGGCGCCCCAAGCCACCTGACTGAGCGCTGCCGCGCAGGCGCCGGCGAGCAGGAGGGAACGGGTCGACATGAGGGGTGTCGGATTCATGGAAGGCCTCACAGAAATCGGGGAACGTCACGCAATCCGCAACTGTACAGGACGGTCGCCCCGAGGTGGTGGAAACCTTTCCTTAAATGCGCATCTGTGATCTCAGATCATTGACGGACGGGGGCGATAACCGCTAATTTCCGTGGGTCCGGTCCGTACCGTCTGCGGCTTTCGCGTTCGGTCTGCGGGTCGATGAACGGGGGGGGGCGATGGAAAACCGAAAAACCCGCCGACCGTCTGATCGGGCGCTCGGGATGGGCGAGGCGATCACGCGGCGCGACTTTGTGCAGGGCGCCTTGCTCGGCGCGGGCGCGCTGGCAGTGCCTGGCATGGCGGGCTGTGGCAGCCGCCACGTCCCGCTGCACCCGGCGGCCCAGGACCAGACCGGTTACTACCCGCCTGCCCTGACCGGCCTGCGCGGCAGCCATCCGGGCAGCTTTGAGGCTGCGCATTCCCTGCGTGACGGCAAACCGCACGCGCAACCGCTTGATATCGGCGAGACGTATGACCTCGTGATCGTGGGTGCTGGCATCAGCGGCCTCTCGGCGGCTCACTTCTTTCGCAAGGAGCGGCCCGACGCGCGCATCCTGATACTCGACAACCATGACGACTTCGGCGGTCATGCCAAGCGCAATGAAGTCACAATCGATGGCTCGATGCGGCTGATGAATGGTGGCACCTACTCCATCGAGAGTCCGCGGCCCTACAGTGCCGTCGCCGACGGCCTGCTGAGGGAGGTCGGTATCGACGCTAAAAAACTCGCTGACACGACCCAGAAAAAAGATTTTTACCGGTCCCTCGGGCTTGGGCACAGCATTTTTTTTGACCGCGAGACGTTTGGCGCCGACTACCTCGCGACGGGTTACCGGACGCGCAGCTGGGAAGAGTTTCTGCGGCATGTGCCGCTGTCCGAGGCTGCCAAGCGCGATGTGATCCGGGTCGAGGAGGGCATGACGGACTACTTCCCGGCGCTCGATGCGACAGCCAAGAAGCAAAAACTGTTGCGCATGAGCTATGAGTCCTACCTGCGCGATGTCGTGAAAGCAGATCCCAGTGTGGTCGCGCTCTATCACTCGCTGACCAAGGGCTGGTGGGGTGTCGGGATCGACGCCATCGGTGCGCTGGATGCCTGGGGTACGGACATGCCTGGGTTCAAGGGGCTGCGCCTGCCCCCTGGGTCGATCCCGGGCATGGGCTATACGCCGGCGGGTTTCGCCGACACCGGCGGCTCGGTGTTCATGCATTTTCCGGACGGCAACGCCTCGGTCGCCAGATCGATTGTGCGTCACCTGATTCCGGACGCGCTGCCGGGCGCTGCCGTTGAGGACCTCGTCACGGCCCGCGCCAATTACGCTGCCCTCGATCGTGAAAACCAGGCAGTCCGGTTGCGCCTCAACTCCATCGTGGTGGGCGTGCATCACGACGACGCAGACGTCCAGCGCAGTCGCTTCGTGACGATAGCCTACCAGCGGGACGGACGTGTCCTCCAGGTCCGGGCGCGACAGTGCATCCTCGCCTGCTACAGCGCGGTCATTCCCTACCTCGTCCCCGAACTTCCTGCCCGGCAAAAGGCGGCGATGCACGAGGCCGTCAAGACGCCCCTCGTCTATACGACCGTCGGCCTTGCCAACTGGCGCCCCTTCAAGGAACTCGGCGTGGCATCGATCTACGCCCCGTCGGCCTACTTTCCCATGGCGCGTCTCAACCATACTGTCGATATTGGGGACTACCGTAGTCCCCGCTCACCCGATGAACCGACGCTGTTGTTCATGGAGCGCACCCCCTGCAAGGCGGGCCTCTCCGAGCATGACCAGAACCGCGTGGGACGCGCGGAACTTCTGGCGACACCGTTCGAGACGTTCGAGCGCGAGATTCGTGACCAGTTGAGACGGATGCTGGCAGGAACCTCGTTTGATCCGGCCCGTGACATCCGGGCCATCATCGTCAATCGCTGGCCGCATGGTTACGCGCCCGAGAACAACCCGCTGTTTGATGCGGACGCGCTGCCCGGGGAGGCGCACTACGAGCGTGCAAGGGTGCCGTTCGGCCGCATTTCGATCGCCAATTCCGATACTGGAGCGGGCACGTACACCGATGTGGCCATCGAACAGGCTCATCGGGCCGTTCAAGAACTTCTGGGTGCGTGAGCCGCGCCCGTATTGATAGCAGAGGAAGATTCACCATGACTCTAGGCCAACTGCCTGCTGACGAGGTCGCGGAACTGAAGCGACTGGACATTTCCCATCATCTGCCCGGGCAGACGGACTACCGGCTGCAGGTGCAACTCGGTGGCAGCCGCATCATCACCAAGGCTTCCGGCTGTCTGATCCATGACGCGGAGGGCAATGAAATCCTCGATGGCATGGCCGGCCTCTGGTGCGTCAATGCCGGCTACGGGCGCAGCGAACTTGCGCAGGCGGCTTACGAGCAGATGATGGAGCTGCCGTACTACAACACGTTTTTCAAAACCGCGAGTGCGCCTGCCGTCCGTCTCGCCGCGGCGGTGGCTGGCAAGTTGGGTAACGGCCTCACGCATGTGTTCTTCAATTCCTCTGGATCGGAGGCCAATGACACCGTCTTCCGTCTGGTGCGTCACTACTGGGCCGTCAAGGGCCAGCCCTGGAGGCAGGTCATCATCGGTCGTTGGAACGGCTATCACGGCTCGACGGTCGCCGGAGCCAGCCTCGGCGGGATGAAAGCCATGCATGAGCAGGGAGGTCTGCCTGTGCCGGGGGTCGAGCACATCATGCAGCCCTACCATTTCGGCGAGGCGTTTGGCGAAGATCCGCAGGTTTTCGCCGCACGCGCCGCCGATGCCCTGGAAGAGCGCATCCTCAAGGTCGGCCCGCACAACGTGGCGGCGTTCATCGGCGAGCCGGTGCAGGGGGCCGGTGGCGTGATCATCCCGCCGGCGGGATACTGGCCGCGTATCGAAGCCATCTGCCGCAAGTACGGAATCCTCCTGGTCAGTGACGAGGTGATCTGCGGATTTGGTCGGCTCGGCCGCTGGTTCGGTTTCCAGCATTTCGGCATCCGCCCCGACATCGTGTCGATGGCCAAAGGGCTTTCATCCGGCTACCTGCCCATCTCAGCTACGGCAGTATCGACTGAAATTACCGAGACCCTGCGTGAGGGTGGGGAATTTGTGCACGGCTATACCTATTCGGGTCATCCGACGAGTGCGGCCGTTGCGCTGCGCAACCTCGAAATCCTCGAGCGCGAACGACTGGTGGAGCGCACCGCCGAGGATACGGGCCCGTATATCGCCAAGGCCCTCGATCGCCTGCGTGATCATCCCTTGGTCGGCGAGGCGCGCTCGCTGGGACTGATCGGCGGAATCGAGATCGTCTCGCGCAAGGGCAGCAACGAACGGTTTGGTGGCAAGGAAGGTCACGCAGGACCGATCGTGCGCGACATCTGCATCCGCCGGGGACTGATGGTCCGGGCGATCAGGGATACGATCGTTTTCTGTCCGCCGCTGATTGTCAGCCACGAACAGCTCGATCGCCTTGTCGATACCGTCCGGGCTGCGCTGGACGAGGCGCGTCCTGCGCTGATGGCGCTGCAAGCGCACGGTTGAGGTGTCGGAGTGAACACGGCGCAATTGCGTGACGGGCTGGTGCGCGCCGGCGTACACGATGAACTGCGCCTGCGTTTCCTGACGGGACGGATCACGCCGGGCACGCCACTTTCGACGCGTCGCCTGGCGGGCGAACTGGGAGTCAGCCAGATGCCGGTCCGTGATGCGCTCGGCCGCCTCGCCGCTGATGGCGCCGTCGACATTCGCTCGAAGCGACGCATTGTCGTGCCTGCGATGACTGCGTCGCGGCATGCAGACCTGTTGGCCTGCCGCGAGCTGCTGGAACCTGCTGCAGCCAGGGATGCGCTGCCGTTTCTGGATGCCGGAACGGCGGCGTATCTGGAGGCCATTGACGAGAATATCGGGCGTGCGCTTGAGACGGGCGACGTCGAAGCCTATATGCGGGCCAACCACGAATTTCACTTCACCATCTACCGAGCCCAGCCGCATCGCACGCTGGTGCAGTTGATCGAGACGATTTGGCTGCAATTCGGTCCATACATGCGGGTGGTCTACGAACGTTACGATGGCAGCCCGCGTGGAGCGGACCAGCATGTGCGCGCCATCGGGGCGATCCGTAGCCGCAATGCCACTGAACTTGCGCGGGCCATCCGCGAGGACATCCGTGACGGCATGAGGCTGATCGAGCGCGCAGGCTTCGACGGAGCAGGCACATGAGTCTCTACGGTGCAGCGCTTGCCCCGTCGTCTCATCACGTCGATTCCTATTACGCTGCGACTTGCCGGCGTTCGGTGTCGACGGCGCCCATGACAGCCGATGTCCGTACGGATGTCTGCGTGATCGGCGGCGGTTACGCCGGACTTGGAACCGCCCTGCATCTTGCCCGCAGGAATGTCGCGGTGGTGTTGCTTGAGCAGTCTCGGCTCGGCTGGGGAGCCAGCGGCCGCAACGGCGGACAGGTCCATGTCGGCATGCGTCGCGACCAGCTCTATCTTGAGCGGACGGCCGGCGAGGCGGCCGCTCGCGCTTTCTGGCGCCTTGCCCTTGAGGCCCGTGAGCACCTCGATTGGGCGATGCAGGCTTATGACATCGACTGCAGCTATCGGCCCGGTCTGATCCACGCGGACCACAAGGTGGGGTATGTGGCGCAGTCACGCGAGCATGTCGAATTCATGCGCGACCGGTATGGCTATCGTGACCTGACCTTCCTGTCGCAGGAAGACCTCCGCTCAATGCTTGACAGCACCAGCTACTACGGCGGCAGTTTCGACGCGCGCGGCGGCCATCTTCATGCGATGGAGTGGGCGCTCGGGCTTGCCCATGCGGCGCAGTCGCATGGCGCTTCACTGCACGAAGGCGTCGAGGTAATGTCCATTGAACAGGATGGACCTGGGTTTCTGGTGCGCGCCACGACAGGCACGGTCCGCGCCAATCGTGTCGTGGTTGCCTGCAACGGCTACCTCAGACGCATGCTGCCCAAGGTGCAGGCTCGCGTCATGCCGATCAACAACTACATCGCGGTCACTGAGCCTTTGGGCGCGCAGGCGCGGGCCCTGATCCGCAACGGCGCTGCCGTGTCCGATTCCCGTTTTGTCGTGAATTATTTCCGCATGACACCGGATGACCGATTGCTGTTCGGGGGTGGCGAGAACTACAGCTATCGCTTTCCCGACGACATCGGGGCTTTCGTGCGGCCGCACGTGGCAGGCGTCTTCCCCGAACTGGCCGGTGTGCGCTTTGACTATGCGTGGGGCGGAACTCTGGGCATTACCGCGACGCGCATGCCGTACATCCGAGAGCTTGCGCCGGGTCTCATCAACCTGAGTGGTTTCTCGGGTCTGGGCGTCGTGCTGGCGCCGTATGTCGGCAAGATCGCCGCAGACGCTCTCGTGGGAGAGAGGACGTCATTCAATCTTCTGGCTGGTTTGTCGGTACCGCCATTTCCTGGCGGCCGGTGGTTCCGGTGGCCGACACTGGTGGCAGCCATGCTGTATTACGCACTCAGAGATCGTCTCTGAGGGCATTCGCCGAGTAGAGGGCATCATGCATGAACGCGAACATGGAACTTATGCATCAGTAACGGAATGGGAACAGTTTCTGGCAGAAAATCCCGACATCCGCTCGATTGACGCATTCGTCATCGACAGTAACGGGAACCTCCAGGGCAAGCGTCTTGAGGTCGAGGATGGGCCAGGCTTGTTTCATGGCGGAGTGCTGTTCTCGGCCTCTTCCCTGGTGGCCGATGTCCGCGGCTACGGCATCGAGGGTCACGGGTTCGGAAGCACCGATGGCGATCCTGACGGTGCAGCCAAGCCACTGCCCCGCACGCTCGTGCGCACGCCGTGGACGCGCAAGCCGAGCGCGCAAGTCCTCTGCGAAATGACGAGTGTACAAACGGGCAGACCCTACTGGTATGACCCGCGCCTCGTCCTCTCAGACGTCGTTCGTCAGTGCCGTGCCGCCGGCATCCATCCGGTCGTGGCTTGCGAGCTCGAGTTCTACCTGGTGGATCCCAAGCGCAACAAAGACGGTTCCCTGCGCCTTGGTGCTCACGCCGGACGCTCGCCCCCTCGTCGCGGAGCGAATCTGTCGATGGAGGCGGTCGACGACTTTGGTGAGTTCCTGGATGCCGTGAATGCCGCCGCGCGGGCACAGGGACTGCCCGTGGCCGGTTGCGTGGCCGAGTATGGGGTCGGCCAGTTCGAAGTGAACCTCGGTCACCTTCCCGATCCGCTGCTGGCGGCGGACCAGGCGGTGTTGCTGAAACGGCTGGTCAAAGGAGTTGCCCGCGCCCGTGGCATGGAGGCCACGTTCATGGCCAAGCCCTTTGTTGCCGAGGCAGGGAACGGGCTGCACATCCATGCGAGCATTGTCGATGAGGCGGGGCATAACCGGTTCGGCCAGGAAGGAGGCGAGGAACTGCTGCGACACGCCATCGGAGGCATGCAGGCCCTCCTGTACGAATCGTTCGCCCTGTTTGCGCCCAATTTCAATTCACAACGTCGCTACCTCGGCTCGTTTGTGCCGACCTCCAGGGCCTGGGCGGAAAACAATCGCAGCGTGGCCTTCCGCATCCCGGCCCAGCATGGACCTGCCCGGCGTGTGGAGCATCGGGTTGCTGGTGCGGACGCGAGCCCACACCTCGTGATGGCGGCGGTGCTGGCAGGGCTGCTGCACGGCCTGACGCACCGACTGGACCCCGGCGAGCCTGCGCAAGGCAAGACGGTGGGAGGTGATCCTGAATTTCCCGGTGACCTGATCGTGGGTCTGGACCGGCTCGTTGCCGCACGGCACCTGACCCACTACATCCCAAAGCGCTTTCTTGAGGTCTTCGCGATCACCAGACGCGGCGAATACCTGGACCTCATCGAGCATATTTTTGCGCGCGAACATGACTTCTATGTCTGACACTGTACGTGGCGTCAGCCGGCAGCGGCTGGCGTCATTCCAGAGTGCGGAAACAGCCCGCTTCGAGGCCCACTATCCTGCCTCCGGGGCCGCCGCCGCCCGTGCCAGGGGTTTCTATGCCGGCGTCCCCATGCACTGGATGCTCGACTGGCCGTCACCCTTTCCGCTGGCCGTGGCGGAGGCTCGTGGAGCGCGTCTTTGGACGGTAGAGGGTATCGAGCTGGATGACTTTTGCCTCGGCGATACCGGTTCGATGTTCGGTCATTCTCCCGAACCCGTGCTGCGCACCCTGGCGTCGCAGGCCGGCCGCGGATTTACCTACATGCTCCCGACGGCGGAAGCCTACGCGGTCGGCGCATTGCTGGAGGAGCGTTTTGGACTGCCGCACTGGCAGGTGGCAACCACGGCCTCGGACGCCAACCGGTTTGCGCTGCGGGTTGCCCGTGCCGTGACCGGACGTCCGAACGTGCTTGTGATCAACGGCTGCTACCACGGCGCTGTGGATGAGACTTACGTTGAATTGCATGACGGTGTCGCGCGCAATCGGCCAGGACTGATCGGCCAGGCGGTGGATCTTGCCGCACACTCGCGCGTGGTCGAGTTCAACGATCTCGCGGCACTGGAGGTGGCGCTCTCGGACAGGTCAGTGGCTGTGGTGCTGGCCGAGCCTGTCATGACCAACTGCTGCATGGTCCTGCCGCAGCCCGGCTACCACGCGGCCTTGCGGGAAATCACACGCCGTACCGGGACATTGCTGCTGATAGACGAGACCCATACCATCTCCACGGGAGTGAGAGGCTACACCGGCGCCCATGGCCTGCAGCCGGACTTCTTCGTACTCGGCAAACCCATCGCGGGAGGCACACCGGCCAGCGTCTGGGGCTTTACACATGACATTGCGGTCCGGTGGGACGAGATACGAAGGACCAAGGCGCCAGGTCACTCAGGAATCGGAACCACCCTGTCCGCCAATGCGCTTGCGATGGCGCTGATGCGAGTCACGCTCGAAGAAGTGATGACGGATGCGGCGTATGCTCACATGGAGGAACAGGCATCCCGTCTGGCGGCGGGCCTCAAGGCGGCCATCGACCGCTATCAGTTGCCATGGCATGTGGTGAGGGTGGGCGCGCGCGTGGAGTTTGTCTGCGCGCCGGGCCCATTGGAGAATGGCACGCAAGCGCACGCTGCTCACTGCGCCGAGCTTGAGGCCGCAGTTCATATGGGCCTGTTGAACCGTGGCTGCCTGATCGCGCCCTTCCACAACATGATGCTCGTCTGTCCGGCGACCACCGCCGAACAGGTGGACCGCCTTGTGACGGCATTCGAAGCGGTGCTCGCGGCGCTCGTGGCCTGATCTTGCTCAGCTATCCTTGCGACCGCCGCGGCGCATTAGCGACAGCGCAAGCACTGCCGACGCCAGCATCAGGAAGAGACTGACCGCATTGAGCACCGGCGTGGCGCCCTCACGCATGCGGCCGTACATGAGGATCGTGAGGGGCGTGTCGGCACCCACCAGCATCAGGGTCGTATTGAAATTCTCGAACGACATCAGAAACGCGATGACTGCCGAGCCAAACATGGCCGGCCGCAGATAAGGCAGTGTGATGTGCCACAGTACGGCGCCTCGGGAAGCCCCGAGGCTGAACGCCGCTTCCTCCAGCGTGCGATCAAAGCGTTTGAGCCGCGCGCTGATGGTCAGCGTTGCGATGGCCGCGATATAGGAGAACTGGCCGGCAACGACCAGCGGTAGCCCCGGCCGCAGGAACTCAATGTCAACACCGAAAGCCGCGTCGGCAAACTCGGCCATCCGGCTTGCCAGTGCAAGGATGGAAATGCCGAGAATGACCCCAGGAATCACCAGGGGCACCAGCATGAGCATGGACAACGCCTGCTTTCCGGGAAACCGCGCACGCTCCATCAGAAAGGCATTGGTGGTACCAATCACGACCGACAATGCGGTCACCCAACCGGCCACCAGCGCGCTGGTGAGGATGCTGTCGAGCAACTCACTGTCATGAAAAAGCCCGACGCGGCCCGACGACTCGTCGCCCAAGAACCAGTCCAGGGTGAATCCATGCCATGGTGGCGCCGGGTATGGCGCATCGTTGAATGCGAATGCCGCCACCGTCAGCAGAGGCAGAAACAGGAACGCGAGAAACAAGGCGAGATAAATCCCGTTGAGCACGCGGACCCAGGCTGGGCGTGGCAGTGAGGGGATCATGCGCGGCGCATCACATCGGCAAAGCGTTGGCCGCTGACCTTAAGGCCGAGCCAAACCATGAATGTCGACAGTCCAAGCAGCAGGAAACCAAACGCGGCACCTTGTTCCCAGTTGAAACGCGTGATGAACTGGTTGTAGATCTGCTCTGTGAACCATTGCGAGGAGGTTCCGCCGAGCAGGTTCGGCGTCAGGTAATTGCCGAGCGTCAGCATGAAGACGACGATGCAGCCTGACGTAATGCCAGGCGCCGCATGGGGAATCACGATCTTCCTCAGCACCGTGAAGCCGCTGGCGCCGAGGTCATACGCGGCCTCGATCAGTGCGTTGTCTAGACTCTCAAGGCTGTTCACGAGCGGGACAACCATGAACAGAAGCGACGTATAGACCAAACCCACAAGGATCGTCGCGTCGTGATAGAGGAGTTCGGGCGGTGCGCTCGCGAGCCCCAGTTTGACCAGCAAGGATGGCAGTACGCCGGACTCACGCAGCAGGATCATCCAACCGAGCGTGCGCACCGTTTCGCTGACCCAAAACGGTATCAGGCACACCATGAACAGCAGTGCGGCACGGCGTCCCTTCGCGATTTTCGCGATCGTCCAGGAAACGGGAAACGCGACGAGAAAGGTCAGCGCTGTGGCCACCGCCGAAAGAAGTGCGGTTCGAACGAAGACCTTCCAATAGAGGGGTTCGGTGAAGAAAGTCCGGTACTGCGCGAGACTGGTGATGTATTCGCGTGGCGCGACTCTTTCACGGAAGGACACGAGCGCCAGATCCACATGGGGCAGCAGAATCAGAAGTGAAAGCCAGAGGAGTGCCGGTGCCAGCAGCAGCGCCAGAAAGAGTCGCCGCCTCCAGAGAGGGCCGGTCTCCATCACGCTGGAGAGCCCTCCGCAAAACAGACGGCGCGGTCGGGGTCAAAGGCGAAGTGCACCGATTCGCCCGGCTTAAGGTCAGAAAACTGGCCGGTTTGCGGCAATGCGACCCTGAACTCCTGCGCAGACTGTCTCTCCCGGAGCAAGACCGCAGAATTGGCGCCGTCGAACAGCACGCTCTCCACCTGTCCACTGTGTGGCCGCAGTGCGCTGGGCAGGTCTACGGCGGCCCGCGCGAGCACTGCGCATTCTGGCCGCACGTAGCCCGCGGCCAGATCGCCCGTCTTGAGGGATCCCCTCACGCGTGCCTCGATGCTCCAGCCGGAGGTTGTCGTCAGCGTGGCGACACCCTGCTCGATCCGTTCGATTCGACCGGCAATCTTGTTGTTGGAGCCCACAAAGCCAGCCACGAAGGCGGTCGCCGGCTGGTAGTAAAGTTCCTGTGGCGTGCCGAGCTGCTCGAATCGGCCGCGGTTCATGACCCCCACGTGATCGGATAGCACCAACGCTTCGGACTGGTCGTGGGTGATGTAAACGAATGTGGTGCCAAAGGCTGCCTGAAGTTGCTTGAGCTCGATCTTCATATGCTCGCGCAGCTTGAGGTCCAATGCTCCAAGGGGTTCGTCGAGAAGCAGCAAGGTTGGCTCGAGGACCAGGCTGCGGGCGATGGCAACGCGCTGGCGCTGGCCGCCGGACAGTTCGTCGACTTTTTTCGCGGCAGCACCTGCGAGACCGACGCGTTCAAGCATGGCCTCGGCGCGTCGTGTCCTTTCGACTTTGTCCATCCCGCGGCGGGCGAGTCCGAAGGCAACATTCTCGCCCACGGACATCATCGGGAACAGCGCGAGCTGCTGGAAGACCATGTTGACCGGGCGCTGGTTGGGTGGGACTCCCGCCATCGAACGCCCGCCGATGCGGATGTCGCCGGCGTCCGGCTGGATGAAGCCGGCGATCATTCTCAGCAAGGTGGTCTTGCCACACCCGGAGGGGCCCAGAATCGAGAAGAAACTGCCTCGCTGCACGTTGAACGAGAGCTTGTCCACCGCTCGATGGCCGGCAAACTCCTTCTCGACCGCGAGAACCTCAAGGTCTGCAGAGGCTGCCGCTGTCGTGTTCAATTGGCCGCCTTGATGCGGTCCAATACCTTGCCTTCGATTTCCTCAAGGCCTGGCGGAATGGCCGGATACCAGCGGACGTTCTTGAGGCCCTCCGGAAAGGTCGCCGAGAACTGGGCCTTGAGTTTCGGGTCCATGAGGGCGTCGGCGCCCTTGGAGGCGGTGAAGTTGCCGATCTGGCGCGCGATGCGCGCGGCGATGGCGGGGCGCATCGTGAAATTGATCCAGGCGTAAGCCCCGGCGTCGTTCTTGCCGCGGGCAGGCAGTGCGTAGGTATCGAGCCAGGCGATGGCGCCAGATTTCGGGTTGATGAAGTGGATGTCCGGGTTCTCGCGATTCAGGTTCCAACCGCCGGAGTCCCACATCATGGCGGCGCTGATCTCGCCGGAGCGCACGCCGTTCAGCAACTGGTCCTTGTTGTCGTAAAAGAAGCGGAAATTCGGCTTGCACGCAGCCAGCGTCCGTCCGACTTCGTCCATCAGGGCGGTATACGCCTTTACGTTTCCGTACAGCGCGAAGGGGTCCTTGCCCGAGGCAAAGGCGAAGGCCATCAGGGTCGGTCTTTTGAGGCGCACCGCGACCTTCCCTTTGAGGTCTGGCCGGCAAAGATCGGTGTAGTCGGCAATTCGGGTCTTCTTGCCGTTGTAGACGAGGCCTTCCGTGCCCCAGACATAGGGCAGTGCGTAGAGTTTGCCGTCCACGGAGGCGTTGCGCCGTACGGTGTCGATCAGGTCGGGGAGAAACTGTTCTGCCCGGACCTTGCTCATGTCGATCGGTTTGTAGATCCGAAATTCCTGTTGAGCGCCCAGGATGCGGTCCTGCGAGGGCTGCGCGAGATCAAAGCCTGCGCCGCCGGTGGCGCGGAGCTTGGAAATCATCTCCTCGTTGTTGGACAGCGTGATTTCAACCTTGATGCCGGTTTCCTTCTGGAAGTCGGCCACCACGTCCGCCGGCACGTAATCCGCCCAGCTGATGATCCGAAGCCTTTTCAGGTCGTCAGCGCCGGCTGCAAGGCATAGCAGCAGTCCAATCAGGGTGATCGACGGGCGGATATGGCGTCTCATGCGGGCTCCAAATCGTTCGGGCGTCGTGCCGAGGCAAACTCAAGATTAAAGGGTGCGCGAGGATCAGTCACCGGGGGCCGCCAGAAGTCGGTCTGCGGACGGTCTCAGTGTCCCCCGATGAATGCGGCCGTATGTGATGGCGCCACCCAAAAGGCCAACCCCGGCAAAAATGAGTGCGATCTCCAGATTGTTCCAGACAATCGCGCACAGCGCTGCGCCGGCAATGAGCAGCGCCACCCACGGGAAGAGAGGGTAGAAAGGCGTGCGGAATGGCCGTTCGAGGCTTGGCTCGGTGGCGCGCAGGCGCAACAGGGCCACAAGGCTGGTCAGGTACATCACAATGGCGCCGAGCGCCGACATGGTCACGATGCTTGCGGTGAGCGGCTGGCCGGCAATGACGATCCAGTTGTCCGAGTAGATGGCTGCGATGCCCAGAAGACCTCCGCCTAAAATGGCCCAGTGGGGTGTCCGCCGCTTCGGATGCACATGGGACAGGAAGCGGGGCAAGTAGCCGGCCCTGGCGAGGGCATACATCTGGCGCGAATAGCCCATGATGATGCCGTGAAAGGAGGCTATCAGCCCCAGCAATCCGATCCATACCAATAGGTGCAGCCAACCCGAGGCGCCGCCGACAACCGTCTTCATGGCCTGCGGCAGGGGGTCATTGATGTTCGACAGAAGGCGCCAGTCGCCGACGCCGCCGGCAAAAACCATCGTTCCAAAGGCGAGCACGACGAGCGTGAGGATGCCGCCAATGTAGGCGCGTGGAATGGTGCGTTTCGGGTCACGTGCTTCCTCCGCCGCCATGGCCGCGCCCTCGATGGCGAGGAAGAACCAGATGGCGAAAGGAATGGCGCCGAACATGCCGGGAAGCGACGCCGCGCTCAGATGGTCCGCGCCCGCCCAGCCATGCGCCACGTAATTGCCCAACGAAAATCCCGGAGCGACAACGCCCATGAAAACCAGAAGTTCGGCGATTGCGAGGAGTGTCACGATCAGTTCAAACGTCGCGGCGATGGTGACGCCGGCGATGTTGAGCGCCATGAAGACGAGATAGGCGCCCACGGCAGCCGTACGGGCCGGAAGGTCCGGAAATTGCACGTTCAGATAAGCCCCGATCGCCAGCGCGATGGCCGGTGGCGCGAATACGAATTCGACCAGCGTGGCAAAGCCTGCGAAATAACCGCCCATGGGGCCAAATGCACGATAGCTGTACGCAAAGGGTCCCCCCGCGTGGGGGATGGCCGTCGTCAATTCCGTAAAACTGAAAATGAACGTCGTGTACATCACCGCGATGACAGCGGTCGTCACGAGGAAACCCAAAGTTCCGGCCTGCGCCCAGCCATAACTCCAACCGAAGTACTCGCCGGAGATGACGAGGCCTACGGCAATTCCCCAAAGGTGCCATCCGCCCAGCGTCCGGGCCAGTTCGACGCGGTCAGTCATGCCGGCGCGCCCTCGGGATGACCATGCGGGTCAACCAGTTGGTGATCTCGGTGCGGCGCAGGCTTTCGTCCGTCATCGCCGGGCCGAGCCCGTGACGAAAGACGAGCGCCCGCAGGGCAGGATTCTCTTGCAGTCTTTCAAGCTCGCCGGCGTACTGCTCAAGCGCCGCCTCGCTCTCGAATGTGCCGTCAGCGACCAGTGCCTTGCCATAGCGTCGGGCGACCGCGGCGATGTCGATGTGGTCGTATTCAGGGTGGTACTGCACGCCCCAGACCATGCTGCTGCCCAACGGAAATGCGGCAGCCTGCAAGCCCATTTCATTCTCGGCCAGCACCACCGCGCCATCGGGAAGCGCAGTGACGATATCTCGATGAATCGTCGGCGCCTCGAAGACAGAGGGTTTGCCCGCGAACAATTCGTGCGTGCGACCTTCGGCCGTGAGCGTAATGCGCCGCCCGAAGCCGAACTCGCGACCGCGCGGATTGGCCTCGACACGACCACCTGCAGCGACGGCTGCCACCTGCAGACCCCAGCAACTGCCGAAAAACGGCACGCCGGCGGCCAGCACCGCACGCACAAGGTCAATCTGCCGCTGGATGGCGGCCCCGCCGTCGTACACGTTCAGCGCAGATCCGGTCATGACGCAGCCGTCGTAGTCTGATAACGCCGCGCCACCTGGCAGTGCGACCGGCCCGTCTGCGGCACGCAGGATTTCGCATTCCACCGTCGCCTCAAGGCGCTTGAGCCTGCGCATGTATCCGACGCCCGAGTCGTAGCCGACCGCAGCGACGAGTTTCGCTCGCACCGAGGCGATGTTGCCGTCGAGGACCAGGATGCGGATGCCGGACATGGTCAGCCTGCAGCAGGCAGGCGACCGGCGATCGCTGCGCGGAAAATATGTTCGTAAGCGGCTGCGTCCAACGGCACCGGGTTGCCGCCCGCCGAGGGGTCGAGCGCCGCCTCGCGGCCGATCACATCTGCGTTGCGATCATCCACGCCGATCTCGGCGAGCGTGTGCGGTATGCCGAGGCGCTGGCGGAACGCCAGCACCCACGACAGCAGGCCGTCGAAGCTGGCATCAGCCAAACTCAGCACGCGGGCGATGTGTGCGCAGCGCTGCTCGATGGCCGGGCGGTTGTACGCCATCACGTAAGGCAGGATGACCGCGTTGGTCAGGCCGTGATGGGTGTTGAACCAGGAACCCACCGGGTGGGCAATCGCATGGACGCCTCCGAGCCCTTTCTGGAAGGCCGTGGCACCCATCGAGGCGGCCGCCAGCATCTGCGCTCTCGCCACGAGATCCGTGCCGTCATCACAGGCGCGCGGCAGATAGTCGGCCACGAGGCGCATGCCCTCCAGTGCGATACCTTCGGCCAGCGGATGGAACCCCGGTGCGCAGTAGGCCTCGAAGCAATGGACGAAGGCGTCGATACCGGTGGCGGCGGTAACGTGCCGAGGCAGTCCCACCGTCAGTTCCGGATCCAGAATGACGATCTTCGGCAGCATGAGCGGATGGAAAATGATCTTTTTCTGGTGCGTCTCCTCGTTCAGGATGACGCCGGCAC
>CAXBRZ010000009.1:0-22838 GCA_963978075.1 uncultured bacterium
ATCTGGGGCGATACCGCCTGGTTGAGGATCGTGGTGTTGAACATCCAGTTGAGGCCGCCCTCGACGCCGAAGTAGACGCCTTGCATGGCCTGCATCTGCATGTCCTGGGCACCGGCCACGGAGGGGACTGCCGCGGCGACCGCCACGGCAAACAGGGCTTTCTTCATTCGTATCTCCTGGTGGAAGATTTAAGGTCGGAAAGTCTGCTGCACACCGGGGCTGAAACAGCTGCGAGCGCGGCGGAGTGTAGTCGAGAGCCCGCGCGGCGTGATGCATCGCGGCGCGCGCGGTGGCCACGCTGGCGGCGGTCAGATGCACGTGCCGCGCCGAAACGGCAATGGGAATCGGAGGCTTCTGTTGTGCCGGGACCGCAGTATCAACCAGACGACGGGTCGCAGCCGCGATCGCAGCCTCCTCGTCGGTGGCTACCACCAATATGCGGCAGCGACTGACATCAGCCGCGATATCGACCACGGGCCGCTCGATCGACGGCCTGCCCTCGGCGTTACGGTCATCGT
Organism: uncultured bacterium; assembly: GCA_963978075.1. Classification (GTDB taxonomy): domain Bacteria; phylum Pseudomonadota; class Gammaproteobacteria; order Steroidobacterales; family Steroidobacteraceae; genus CAIKZZ01. The sequence goes on from CAXBRZ010000009.1 coordinate 519, forward strand.
CCAGATGCAGGCCCAGGAAGCCGAGGTTGTCGAGAATCCGCCGTCGCATCAGTGCGCTGTTCTGGCCGACACCACCGGTAAAGACCACGGTATCCACCCCGCCCATCGCCGCGGCGAAAGCGCCAATGTATTTGCGGATCCCGTAGGCATAGACCTCGATCGCAAGGCGGCAGGCGTCATCGCCCTGTCCTGCCCTCTCCTCCACCGTGCGCAGGTCGGAACTGCCGGTGAGACCCAGAAAGCCGGACTCGCGGTTCAGCATGCGGTCGACTTCGTCGGCGGTATAACCCTCTTTCAGCAGCGTCAGCAACAGGCCCGGATCGACATCGCCACAGCGGGTGGCTCCGACCAGACCCTCCAGGGGCGTCAGTCCCATGCTGGTGTCCACGCTGCGGCCGTATTCCACCGCGGCCATGCTCGCGCCGGCACCAAGATGGGCGCTCACGATACGCAACTGACGGCGATCGATTCCCATGTGCCGTGCCGCCAGTTGCGTCACGTAATCGTGGCTGGTGCCATGAAAACCGAATCGCCGCAGCCCAAGACGTTCCCGCACGGTTGCCGGGATCGCATATTCGCGCGCACGGCGCGGCAACGTGGCATGAAAGGCGGTATCGAAAACCGCGACATGCGGCACGTCAGGCAGCAACTGACGCGCCCTGCGCAAGGCAGCCACCGCCGGGGGGTTGTGCAACGGCGCATAACGGGACAACGCCTGGATATCGGCGACCGCTTCATCGGTGACCAGCGTGGGGCTGCTGTAGCGCTCGCCGCCGTGAACGACCCGGTGTCCGACGGCAGCAACACGCGAGAGGATCTTTTCGTGACGCTCCAGGGTGGCGAATGCCAGATCGATGGCAGACGCTACATCCGCAGCCTTCGCAGCGCGGGTCGCGCCGTCGGCGGTCAGGGTCGCCGATTGTCCGACCCCATCCACGGAAACGTGATCGATGCGGCGTCCGTCGCCGCCCATGACAGCCAGCTTTACCGAAGAACTGCCGCAGTTCACAACGAGGGTCACGAAAGCCATACGTGATGCTAGCATCGCGACCCGCGTCTACTCCACCACGCCCTTGCTTTCCGGGTACCCCGTGCCGCACGACGAATTATTGGACCGCCTCAACGAAGCCCAGGCCGCCGCAGTCTCTGCACCGGCCAAGCCCGTCCTGGTTTTGGCGGGTGCCGGCAGCGGCAAGACCCGGGTACTCGTGCACCGGGTCGCCTGGCTGATCGCCCGGGAAAACGTTTCGCCGCTCTCGATCATCGCCGTCACGTTTACCAACAAGGCCGCCGCAGAAATGCGCGGACGCATCGAGGGATTGCTGCACCTGCCCGGTCACTCGCTCTGGATCGGAACTTTCCATGGCCTTGCACACCGCCTGTTGCGCCTGCACTGGCAGGAAGCCCGGTTGCCGCAGACATTCCAGATTCTCGACTCGGACGACCAGTTGCGGATGGTCAAGAAAATCGTCCGCGCCCTGGAACTGGACGACACGCGCTGGGTCCCGAAGGACATCCAGTATTTCATCAATGCACAGAAGGACGAGGGTCGGCGCCCCAAGGCACTGGGCGATGACGGCGACCCGACGCGCAAGACGATGATCCGGGTCTACCAGGCATATGAAGATGCCTGCCAGAAGAATGGAGTGGTCGACTTCGCCGAGCTCCTGCTGCGCAGTTTTGAGACGCTGCGCGACCATCCGATGCTGCTCGAGCACTACCAGCGCCGATTCCGCCACGTGCTGGTCGACGAGTTCCAGGACACGAACGCCATCCAGTATCAGTGGATACGGCTGCTGGCAGGCCGCGACAGCATGCCCTTTGTTGTCGGCGATGACGACCAGTCCATCTATGGCTGGCGCGGAGCCCGCGTCGAGAACATCCAGAGATTTCAACGCGACTATCCAGGCACGGCGGTTTTCCGTCTTGAACAGAACTACCGCTCCACATCGACCATCCTGAATGCGGCCAATGCGCTGATTGCCAACAACAGCGAGCGCATGGGCAAGACGTTATGGACGGAGGGCGAACGTGGCGAGCCGATCCGGGTTTACGCGGCATTCAACGAACGCGACGAGGCGGCTTTCGTCGTCGAACGGATCCATGAATGGCGCCGTCTGGGTGGGCGTCTGCAGGACTGCGCCGTCCTGTATCGCTCCAACGCGCAGTCGCGCGCCCTCGAAGAGGCGTTCATCCAGACGGTGCCGAAAATTCCCTACAAGGTGTACGGCGGCCAGCGCTTTTTCGAGCGCGCCGAAATCAAGGACGCACTCGCCTACCTTCGTTTGCTCTCGAACCGCCGCGACGACGCCTCCTTCGAAAGGGTCGTCAATCTTCCGACCCGCGGCATCGGCGCCAAGAGCCTCGATACCGTGCGTGACACATCCAGGGCCCAAGCACTGTCGATGTGGGAGGCCTCCGCCACCGTCATTGCGGCAGGTACGCTCGGTCCTAAAAGTGGCGCCTCGTTACACGCCTTCCTCGCCCTGATCGAGCGTCTGGCCAGGGAAACAGCCGGCCTGCCGCTGTACGAGATCGTCGACAAGGTGATCACCGGATCCGGCCTCATCGAGCACTTCCGCAAGGAAAAGGGCGAACGCGGCGAGGGCAGGGTGGAGAACCTCGAGGAACTCGTCTCTGCGGCGCGTGGCTTCCAGCACGAGGAAGGCCAGGAAGGCATGAGCGAACTCGACTCTTTCCTCGCCCATGCCGTTCTTGAGAGTGGCGAAAGCCAGGCAGGCGAATGGGAAGACTGCGTCCAGATGATGACCCTGCACACCGCGAAGGGGCTCGAGTTTCCGCTGGTGTTCATGTGCGGCCTGGAGGATGGCCTCTTTCCCCACCAGCGCTCCATCAACGACATCGGTGGACTGGAGGAGGAGCGTCGCCTCGCTTACGTCGGGGTGACGCGTGCCATGCGCCGGCTTTATCTGACCTATGCCGAGCAGCGACGCCTGCACGGCGTTGACCAGTACGGCACCCCCTCACGCTTCATCGCAGAGGTTCCGCCGGAGCTGGTGGAAGAAGTCCGGCCGCGGGTGCAGGTGAGCCGTTCGCTGTTCAACGCCGGTACAGCGGGCTTGGGGTCGCGCGATACCTGGACCGCGAGGGATTCCTACGACAGCGAGGATCGGTGGAACTCGCAGCGGCGTCCTGCGGGCGCCGGCGGCTACCGGGATTCTGTGCGTCCCGGCTACGGTGGCGGTGGAAGCAGCCGGCCCTCCGCCGGCCTTGTGGAAGCCGACAACGGAACAGGACTCAAGCTCGGCCAGCGGGTCCGTCACGGGCGATTTGGCGATGGCGTGGTGCTACGAATCGACGGTCACGGGCAGGGAGCCCAGGTCGAAGTCAATTTCGAGCGGGCCGGCCGCAAGGTCCTCATGGCGGCCTATGCCAACCTCCAGCCGATCTGATCAGGGTCCGACGCTGCGGAACCCTGCTAGAATGAGTCCCCCGCGACCACCCGCGTGATCACGTGAAAATCATCATTCTGGGCGCAGGTCAGGTCGGCCGTACGGCGGCCTATCACCTGTCCCGCGAAGAGGCGAACGAGGTCACTGTCGTCGATTCAGACGAGACGGTCCTGCAGCAACTGCAGGACCGTCTTGATGTGCGCACCGTCAGCGGCAACGCCGCCAGCCCTGCCGTGCTGGCCGCCGCAGGCTGCTCGGATGCGGACCTTCTGGTGGCGCTGACCTCGAGCGACGAGGTCAATATGGTGGCCTGCCAGGTCGCCTGGACCCTGTTCAAGACCCCGCGCAAGATTGCGCGCATCCGTGCGGCATCCTACGCATCGCACCCGCAGTTGTTCGGAGAACTGACGGGGTTTGCCGTCGATACCTGGATCAGCCCCGAGCAATTGGTCACGGAATATGTCGAGCGCCTGATCGAGCATCCCGGCGCGCTGCAGGTCGTGGATTTCGCTGACGGACGTGTCCGGCTCGTCGGCGTCAAGGCCGTCCAGGGCGGTCTCCTGGTCGGCCAGCCGCTGTCGAACCTGCCCAAGCACATCCCGGACGTCGAGACGCGGGTTGCCGCGATGTACCGAAGCGGCCGGAGCATCCGGCCGGACGGCGAGACCGTCATCGAGCCCGGTGACGAGATTTTCTTCCTGGCCGCACGGGAAGACATCCGCACCGTCATGAGCGAACTGCGCAAGCTGGAAGCGCGGGTGCGACGGATCGTCATCGCCGGCGCTGGACATATCGGCGTTCGGCTCGCGCAGGCGCTTGAGGGCAAGCTCCAGGTCAAACTCATCGAACGGGACAAGCAGCGGGCACGCCGTGCTGCCGAGGTGCTGCGCGAGGCGATCGTGCTCAACGGAGACGCCGCCGATGAAGAACTGTTGATCGAGGAAAACGTCGACGGTGCCGACGTGTTTGTTTCAGTCACCAATGCCGAGGAGGCAAACATCCTCTCCGCCATGCTGGCAAAGCGGATAGGTTGCCGAAAGGTCATGGCACTGATCAATCGTCCTGCCTATGCGGAACTGATGGAAAGCGATCGGGTGGACATCGCCATCTCGCCGCAGACGATCACCATCGGCTCGCTTCTGGCCCATGTGCGGCGGGGCGACGTGGTCAAAGTGCATTCGCTGAGGCGCGGTGCAGCGGAGGCCATCGAGGCCATTGCTCATGGCGACAGCGAAACATCGCAGGTGGTAGGCCGCCAGGTCGACGCAGTGCGTCTGCCCGAGGGCACCACGATCGGCGCCATCGTTCGTGGTGATGACGTCATCATGGCGCATCACGACACGGTGATCGAGGAGGGTGATCATGTGATCATGTTCCTGACCGACAGAAGGCACGTCGAGGCAGTTGAAAAGCTGTTTCAGGTCGGCGTCTCGTTCCTCTGAGCACGCCGTGCATCTCAAGCTCGTCCAGCGCATTCTTGGTCTGGTCATCGCGGCCTTCGGTGCGACCATGCTCCCGCCGATGCTGGTCGGTCTTTTTTACGGCGACGGCGATACCGGCACATTCCTGGCAACAGCAGTCGTGCTTTGCGCGGGCGGCGGAGCGCTCTGGTATCCCGTCCGCGACGTAAGCCGCGAACTGCGCCTGCGTGACGGCTTTCTGGTTGTCGCGCTTTTCTGGGCCATGCTCGGTCTCGGCGGCGCTTTGCCATTCTTGCTGGGCTCGAACGGGCAGCTGGGTTTCACGGATTCCGTTTTTGAATCGGTGGCGGGAGTCACAACCACCAACGCCAGCGTTGTGCTCGGCCTTGACCGGCTGTCGCATGCGCTGCTGTGGTACCGACAGCAGTTGCAGTGGCTGGGAGGCATCGGCGTCATCGTGCTGGCAGTCGCCTTGTTTCCGATTCTCGGCATCGGAGGCATGCAGCTTTACCGCGGCGATTCGCCCGGGTCGGTCAAGGATGAAAAGCTGACGCCCCGTATCAAGGAGACGGCACGAACACTCTCCGGCATCTATCTGCTGATAACGGTGGCCTGTGCTTTGTCCTTCAAGTTTGCCGGTATGGGGCCCTTCGATGCGGTGACGCATGCGTTCTCGACAGTGTCCACGGGCGGGTTTTCCACCCACGAGGGTGGGCTGGCGCATTTCCAGTCGACGGGCATCGAGCTGGTTGCGATCTGTTTCATGTTTGTCGGCGGCGTCAATTTCGCGCTGCATTTTCTCGCCTACAAGCGCCGGGATTCCGGTGTTTACTTCGAGGATCCGCAATTTCGCGGTTACCTGATCTTGTCCGTGCTGCTCACGGCTGCCGTCAGCGCGGCACTCTACCGCAGCGGTGTTTATGCAACGCCAGGGGAAGCCTTGCGGCACGGGGCTTTCGCTGCCGTTTCGATGCAGTCGACCACGGGTTTTGGCGGCGCGCCATTCTTCACGTGGCCCGGCATGCTGCCCGTGCTGTTGATGCTGACGACCTTCGTCGGTGGCAGCGCGGGCTCCACGAGCGGCGGCATGAAGGTCATCCGTTGGCAGTTGGTGCTCAGGCAGGCACAGCGCGAACTGATGCGCCTCGTCCACCCCAATGCGGCGATGGCGGTCAAGTTCGGTGACAAGGCGGTCGCGGGGCGGGTACTGGCGGCCATCACCGGCTTTTTTGCGATGTACCTGGTGCTCTTCGGACTTCTGATGCTGCTCATGATGGCCGCGGGCGCCGACCAGTTGACGGCGTGGTCAGCGGTGGCGGCGTGTATCAACAATACGGGACCAGGACTTGGGGGCGTCGCAGCGACCTATGCCCACTTGCCCGAGGCAGCCAAATGGGTCGCGCTTTTGGCGATGCTCATCGGGCGGCTCGAGGTGTTTACCGTCGCGGTGCTGTTCATGCCGGCCTTCTGGCGTCACTGATCGCGTCAGCCCTCGAGCTTCACGGGTATGCCGGCAATCCGGGCGTGCCATTCCCTTGGACCAGAGTCGTGAACTGAGGTGCCGTTCGAGTCGACGGCCACGGTGACCGGCATATCGCGCACCTCGAATTCGTATACCGCTTCCATGCCAAGGTCGGCAAAAGCCACGACGCGGCTGGACCGGATGGCCTTGGACACAAGGTAGGCTGCCCCGCCGACGGCGATCAGGTAGGCGCTCTTGTGACGCCGGATCGCCTCGCAGGCTTCGGGACCGCGATCGGCCTTGCCGACCATGGCAAGCAGGCCCGCCTTCTCAAGCATGGTCTCGGTAAAACGGTCCATGCGGTTCGCCGTCGTCGGTCCGGCAGGCCCCACCACTTCATCGCGCACCGGATCGACGGGCCCGACGTAGTAGATGACTCGGTCTTGGAACGAGAGCCCCTCGGGCAGCGGCTTTCCTGCCTCCAGCAGCGCGCAGATGCGCTTGTGCGCGGCATCGCGTCCTGTGAGGAATTTACCGGTGAGGAGCAACCGTTCCCCGGGACGCCATGCGGCGACTTCCTCGCGCGTCAGCGTGTCGAGATTCACCCTGCGCGTATCGGCGTTGGCGACCCAGGCGACCTGCGGCCAGGCGGTCAGGTCTGGTGGCGTCAGCTCGGCCGGGCCGCTGCCGTCAAGGTGAAAGTGCACATGCCGTGTTGCCGCACAGTTCGGTATCACGGCGACCGGCAGTGAGGCGGCATGGGTCGGATAGTCGCGCACTTTGACGTCCAGAACGGTGGTCATGCCGCCGAGACCTTGCGCGCCGATGCCAAGGGCATTTACACGGTCATAAATCTCGATACGGAGTTCCTCGGCGCGCGATCGCGGACCGCGCGCCTTGAGTTCCTGAATGTCGATAGGATCCATGAGGGATTCTTTGGCCATCAGCAATGCTTTCTCGGCAGTTCCGCCGATGCCGATGCCGAGCATGCCTGGCGGGCACCAGCCCGCGCCCATCTCCGGTATCCGGTCCAGCACCCAGTCGGCGATGTTGTCGGATGGGTTCAGCATTTCGAACATGGATTTGTTCTCGCTGCCACCGCCCTTCGCCGCTATGGCAACCTCGACGTCTCCTCCGGGCACCATCTCGACATGCACGACGGCAGGCGTGTTGTCGCGGGTGTTGTTCCGCTTGCCGGCGGGGTCCGCCACGATGGAAGCGCGGAGCTTGTTTTCGGGCAGTCCGTACGCCCGGCGGACGCCTTCATTGACCATTTCCTCGACGGTCATTCCCGCATCCCAGCGGACGTTCATTCCGATTTTCACGAAGGCGACAACAATGCCGGTGTCCTGGCAGATCGGCCGGTGGCCCTCGGCACACATCCGTGAATTGGTCAGGATCTGGGCGATCGCGTCACGTGCCGCGGTGCTCTGCTCCATCTCGTAGGCTCGGCCCATGGCGCCGATGAAGTCCGCAGAGTGGTAGTAACTGATGTACTGCAGGGCGTCGGCAACGCTCTGAATGAAGTCGTCTTCGCGGATGACGGCCATGGAATACCCCGGGGTCAGCTTCGCCCTATATGCACGGAGCGCGATTTTATCAGGTCGCGGTGCGGCTGCGGCGCTGCAGCAAGAGCTCCACCTTGTCGCGGTGACCGCGCGAAAGCTTCAGTTCCTGGCCGTTCTCCAGCGTCAGGAAGTATTCCCCGTTGGAGTGGGGGCGCAGTTTCCGCACCCGGCTGAGGTTGACCATCGCCGAGCGGTGAATTCTCTGGAAAATCTCAGGGTCGAGTTCCGTCTCCAGCTGTTTCATCGTTGCACGCAGTACATGGGTGGCGCCGGCGGCGTGCACACACATGTAGTCACCAGCGGCGTCAATCCAGTCGATTTCCGCACAAGGAATCCGCAGCAGGTCGCGTCCGGTCCTGATCGTCAGAATGTCCGGATAGCGACGATGGGGGCCGGCCACCCTTTCAAGCAATGTCTCCGGATCAAGTTCGCCGGCGCCGCCCAGGTCCGCCAGCAGGGCGAGCATGCGCTCATGGCGACCGAGGGCGTCTCGGTCCTGCACGGCTTTTCGGACCCGTTCCAGCGACTGCCCCAAACGGTCGTCGTCCACCGGCTTGAGCAAATAGTCGAGCGCGCGTGCCTCAAAGGCCTCCATCGCATAGCGGTCGAAGGCGGTTACAAAGATGATGATCGGAAGCGAGTCCTGCGGCAGGTGGGCTACGACATCCAGGCCCGTCATTTCGGGCATCTGGATGTCCAGAAAGACGACGTCCGGGCGTAGGGCCGCGATTTGCTTGAGCGCTTCGCGGCCGTTCGCGCATTCGCCGACCACCTCGAAATCCGGAGCGCCCGCCAAGCGCAACTCGAGGCCCCGTCTGGCCAGCCGCTCGTCATCCACGAGCAGCGCTCGGATGCTCACGCCTGTGTCTCCGCCGGCAGCGTCAGTTCAATCACGCAACCCGGGCGCAGGTTCCGGCTCTGAAGCGCGGCATCCTGTGCATACAGTACGGCAAGCCGCTCCTTGGTATTGCGCAGGCCGACGCCACGACCGACGGCAGGCAGGTCTCCCTCGGGAAAGCCCGGCCCGTCATCGGCCACATCAATGCGGAGTTGTCCGCCACGCACGTCGGCATCGATGCGGATGTGTCCTCCGGACTCGCGACTGGCGATCGCATGCTTGAGCGAGTTCTCGACCAGCGGCTGCAGCAGCAGTGATGGTACGAGCGCTTTTGCGGCCTCCTCGGTGATGGTCTGTGTCACCTGCAGCCTCGAGCCGAATCGAAGCTGCTCGATTCCAAGATAAAGCCCGAGCACTTCCAGCTCCTGGCGCAAGGTGACTTTCTTCATCGGATCCTGGTCAAGGCTATGCCGCAGGAATGCCGATAGCCGGGTCACCGCCAGATTCGCGGTGACATTGTCACGATCCAGCACCAGCGTCGAAATCGCATTCAGTGTATTGAAGAGAAAATGGGGGTTCAGTTGATATCGCAGCATCTTCAGCTGTGCTTCGCGCGCCAGCCCCTCTGCCCGGGCAGTTGCGAGACGCTCGCGGTGCACCGACTCATAGAAGTAGATGCCGTAGTACAAGCCGCTCCAGGACAGCAGCAGGTAGGTCGATATCAGGGCACCGGCAAACACCTGGCCGAGGCCGTGGGCTGCCATGTTCGGATCCAGAAACCTCGCCACCGCAGAGTTGATGAACAGTCTCCAGATGAGCGCTGCTGCGTATACGGCCAGCAGGGAGACGGGCAGCAGCACGCTCATGCCACGGTCGCGCACTCGTCGAAATACGTAGCGCAAGGCGGAGGAAAGCGCGAGGCCCGAGGTTGCCGCAATGACCAGCACCGTGATGTAGCCACGCAGTTTGTGGGGCGCCAGCCATTCGGGATAAAAAAGGGCCGCGACGAACTGCGCCACGAAATAGGTGCTCCAGCCGAGGAGCTGCAGGCCCCAGAATGCCGCCTCGCGGTGGCCCGCAAGGCGGTCTAGGAAGCGGATGGCAGAACGGTCATAGTCCATGTGTCGAAATTAGACGAGGCGGCAGAGGCATGCCAACCGTTTGTCGCGGGAAGGCGGCCTTTGGGCGACTCCGGGGGGACCGACGAAGGGCAGCCTCAGGGCGACCTATAGTTTATAAATTCCACAAAGATTCTATTTCAAGGCCTATTTTGGATTTTTAAAACCACTTTAATGAAATTCCTGTTTTTTTAATTTTTTTGCGTCGTTGTTTAAGCAAAGTGGTTATAAAAAACTAAAAAATTTTAATATTTGACAAGTGAGTGGGTATGATTGGTCTGATACAACGTGTATCTAGCGCGAAAGTGGAAGTTGAAGGCGATATTGTCGGCCAGATCGGTCCTGGTCTGCTCCTCCTGCTCGGCATCGAGCGGGGCGACGCGGGGCGCGAGGCCGACCGGTTGCTGGAGCGCGTGCTGACCTACCGGGTCTTCGATGACGGCGAAGGCAAGATGAACCGCAGCCTCTTGGACACCGGCGGCGGCCTGCTCGTCGTGTCGCAATTCACGCTCGCGGCGGACACTCACAAGGGAACTCGCCCGGGTTTCAGCACCGCCGCAGCGCCGGACGATGGCGCCCACTGGTACCACTACCTCGTCGGGGAGGCGCGCCGGAAAGTCGGAACGGTCGCCACCGGCCGGTTCGGCGCGGACATGGCCGTGAGCCTCGTGAACGACGGCCCGGTGACGTTCTGGCTGCAGGTGGCGCCAGCGCGCAATGCCTGACCGACCGGTCCACCCTTTGGGGTATGATCGGGGTCTGTCATGAATTCGTTTTCGGGAGAACGACGATGGGCTCGATCGGATTTCGCGAACTGCTGGTGATTCTCGTCATCGCGCTCCTTATTTTCGGCGGCAAGAAGCTCCGTACCATCGGCTCTGACCTCGGCGCCGCCGTGCATGATTTCAAAAAGGCCATGGACAAGGGCGAGAAGGAAGCCGAACAGCAGCAGTCGCTGCGTCAGTTGAGCGGCCAGGATGCGGAGTTCAAGGACGCGCAGACCCAGAAGCCCGAGCAGAAGACGCACTCCTGACGGGCACTGCCCGGGATGAGATTCCGCCATGTTTGATGTCGGCCTCAGCGAAATTCTGCTGATTCTCGTGATTGCGCTGGTCGTGCTTGGGCCAGACAAGTTGCCCAAGCTGGCGGCAGACATCGGTCGTTGGGTCGGTCGCGCCCGCTCGATGGCACGACAGCTGAGCGCCCAGCTCGAGCAGGAAGTTCGCATGGAAGAGCACGCCCGGGCAAAGCGCCAGGCGGAAAAACCGGGCGACGCTGCGCCCGATGCGCCATCGGCGCCCTCACCGGTTCCGCTGCCCCCGGAGACTCCCGCCGTCGTGTCAGCGCCCGCCGCAGCAGCGACGGTGCCGACCACAGAAACGCCCGTGAACACGCCGCCTGCCGCCCCCTCGCCAGGCTCGCCGGCAAGCGCCACCCCTGCCGCGCCACACGATGGCCACGCCTGAACCTGCGGAATCGCTGGCAGAAGGCACGCTGATCTCGCATCTGCTCGAGCTCAGGACGCGGCTGCTTCGGTCCGTCGTCGCGGTGCTGGTCGTCACCGTGCCGGCCATGCTGTATGCGAATGACCTTTTTGCCTTCGTGGCAAGACCGCTGCTCAAGGTGCTGCCCAAGGGCTCCGCCATGATCTCGACGAGCGTGATGGCGCCGCTCACGACACCCTTCAAACTGGCCTTTTATGTGGCGCTGATCGGGTCGATGCCCTATGTGCTCTACCAGATCTGGGCATTTGTGGCGCCAGGGCTCTACCGTCACGAAAAGCGCTTCGCGGTGCCCCTGCTGGTGTCGAGCATCGGCCTTTTTTATGCCGGCATCGCGTTCTGCTATTTCCTCGTTTTTCCAATCATGTTCGCCTTCTTCACGGCGACGACGCCGCCTGGCGTGCAAATGATGACCGACATGACGCAGTACCTGGATTTTGTACTCGTCCTGTTCCTGGCCTTCGGTATCGCATTTGAAATCCCCGTCGCGATCGTTCTGCTGGTCATTACCGGTCTGGTCAAGGTGGAGACCCTGACCCGTAACCGCGGCTATGTCCTGATCGGCGTTTTCGTGCAGGCCGCCGTCATTACACCACCCGACGTCCTGTCGCAGACGGTCATGGCGCTGCCCATGTACGCCCTTTATGAATTCGGCATCGTCATGGCGCGCATCCTGTCGAAGCGTCGCGCAGCGGACCGTGCCGCCCGCGAGGCGGCAGAAGGATCGGGGGATTGAATTCGAACGACATCGTGACCGTAACGAACCATTCTTCAGGCTGATTTACAGGGCATTTTCTGCCCCGGGGGAGATGACGATGAGCGATACCGGCACGGCCACTTTTTTTGGCCACCCGCGCGGATTGTCAACGCTGTTCTTCACCGAATTTTTCGAACGGTTCAGCTACTACGGCATGCGAGCACTGCTGGTCCTTTTCCTGACCGCCACGGTTGCACAGGGAGGATTGGGCGTCGACGCTGCAACCGCAGGCTCGATTTACGGCATCTATGCAGGCGCCGTCTATGTCTTCGCGCTGCCCGGTGGCTGGATCGCGGACCGCCTCATCGGCACGCGCCAGAGCATCTGGATCGGGGGATCGCTCATCGCGGTCGGAAACTGCCTTTTGGCGGTACCCGCCTCGATGTTCGTGTTCATCTGCGGACTGTTGGTGATTGCTCTGGGAACCGGCCTGCTCAAGCCCAACATCAGCGCGTTGGTCGGAGAGCTTTACGATGGCAAACCTGGCGCCTACCGCGATGCCGCCTTTTCGATTTTCTATATGGGCATCAATCTGGGCGGACTGCTTGCGCCACTGGTATCCGGCACCGTCGGTGAGATGTTCAATTTCCGCTATGGTTTCCTGACCGCCGGCATCGCGATGCTGCTGGGGCTCGTGCAGTTTCATTTGACCGGACACCACCTGGGCGAGGCCGGTCGCGCGCCGTCACCTGCGACGGCCGCCGAACGCGCGCGAGGGCTGCGCTTTGTCGGTTTGGGCGTTGCCGTGATCGTTGCACTGGTCGCGGCGGCCGGATTCGGTCTCTATACCGTCAGCGCGCCCGTGGTAGCCGACGTGTTCCGGCACTTGATGTACGCAGTGGCGGTGCTCTATTTCGGCTATGTGCTCCTGTTCGGTGGACTGGACGGCGCGGAGAAACGTCGCGTCGGAGTCATGATTGTGCTGTTCGTCTGCTCAGCGCTCTTCTGGGCGGGCTTCGAGCAGGCGGGCTCCACCTTCAATCTCTTCGCCCGCGACCTGACCGACCGTAGTTTTCTGGGCAGCTACTTCGCCAGTGGAGAACATCCGGCGACCTGGTATCAGTCGTTCAACTCGCTGTGCATCATCGCGCTCTCGCCTTTTTTTGCATGGCTGTGGCTGATGCTCGGACGGCGCAATCTGGATCCCTCTGCGCCGGTCAAGTTCGGTTTTGGCCTCGTCATGCTTGGTGCCGGATTTGCGGTGCTGCTTTTTGCGGCGAACCTCATTCTGGCGGGCGGTGGCAAGGTGGGCCCGCAATGGCTGTTGCTGACGTACCTGCTGCACACCACCGGAGAGCTGTGCCTGAGCCCGGTAGGCCTGTCGAACTTCACCAAACTCGCGCCGCCGAGATTCGTCTCGCAGTTGATGGGCATGTGGTTCCTTTCGACCGCGATCGGCAACCTCGCGGCGGGCCAGATCGGTGGACACATCGGCAGCGATGTGCACACCATGCCGGGCGAGTTCCTGCACATGACACTGTATGGCGTCGGGTGTGGTCTTCTGATGATGCTGTTCGGTCCGCTGCTGCGGCGCTGGATGGGCGGCATCCGCTGAGGATTCCTTCACCGCCGCAGCCAAGGGGGATGCGATGACAAAGACTCCGCAATTGACCGTGCGTGCCATCCTGTTGTCGATGGCACTGACGGTCGTGCTGGCGGCAGCCAACGCCTATCTCGGACTCTTCGCCGGCCTTACGGTGGCAACGGCAATTCCAGCCGCCGTGGTCTCCATGGTGGTGCTGCGAATGCTCGGACGCAGCAGCGTCCTTGAGAACAACATCGTGGCCACCGGAGCCTCCGCGGGTTCTTCCATCGCGGCTGGCACGGTCTTCACGATGCCGGCACTGATCATTCTCGGTCACTGGACCCGGTTTGATTACTGGTGGGTTCTGGCCATCATTGGCCTCGGCGGTCTCCTGGGTGTTCTTTTTTCGGTGCCGCTGCGACGCACGCTCATCATCGGTGAGGACCTGCAGTTCCCTGAAGGCGTCGCCACAGCCGAGTTGTTGCGTGCAGGAAGCGAAGGCGCGGGGAGTGCGAGGGCGCTCGGGCTGGCTGCGTCGGCCGGAGCGCTTTTCAAACTCGCCATGTCCGGTTTTCGGATCGTGCCGGAGACCTTTTCCCTCGCCGGCTATCTCTTCGGCAGTCGCTTCATCGGCTACGTCGGCCTCAATCTCTCGCCGGCACTGCTTGGCGTGGGCTATATCGTCGGGCCCAACGTCGGTACGGTCACCGTCGCTGGCGGATTGCTCGCATGGTGGATATTCATCCCCGTGTACCATGCTTTTTTCGCGCTGCAGGACACGGTGCTCGCCGCGAAGCTCGCGGGAGTGGACGCCGAAACCGCTGCCGGCCTCATCTGGACCTCGAAGGTGCGTTACATCGGGGTGGGCGCCATGCTGGTCGGGGGATTGTGGGCGCTTTTCACGTTGCGCCACTCGCTTCTGTCGGGCGTGCGCAGCGGCCTGAATGTCAGCCGTGAGGGGGCGGCTTCGGACGAGCGCGAGAAGGACCTGCCCATGTCCTTCATCCTCGCCGGCATCGTTCTTTTCGTACTCCCGCTGTTTGCCCTTTACAGCGCCGTCGTCGGCAGTTTCGGGATCGCCGCGGCAATGGCCATCATCATGGTGGTGGCCGGCTTCGTGTTTTCCTCCGTCAGCGGCTACATGGCGGGACTGGTCGGATCTTCCAACAATCCGGTATCGGGCATCACCATCTCCACGATCCTGTTCTCGTCGCTCGTCCTGCTGGCCTTCATGGGATCGGGCAGCGCGGTCGGTCCGGTTGCTGCCATTCTCATCGGCGCCGTGACCTGCAGCGCCGCCGCGGTGGCGGGGGACAACCTGCAGGACCTGAAGGCGGGTCGCCTGCTCGGCGCATCGCCATGGCGTCAGCAAGTCATGCTCGCCCTCGGTGCCGTCGCGGGCGCTGCGATCATGGCGCCTGTGCTCAATCTCCTACTGCAGGCTTATGGCATCGGCACGCCCGCGCATGAGGGCGTCAAGGCGCTGAGTGCGCCGCAGGCGACGCTCATGGCTGCGGTGGCCAAAGGCATCTTTGGCGGCGGTCTGCCCTGGCCCATGATCGAGCTCGGAGCTGCGCTGGGTGTCGCGGTGATCGTGCTGGACCGATGGCTTGCGCGCACGGGCCGCAGTTTCCGCACGCCGGTGCTGGCCGTCGCCGTAGGCGTCTACCTGCCGCTGGAGCTGACCACACCCATTTTCCTCGGCGGTCTGGTGGCTGCACTGGCAGCGCGCTGGCATCGTTCGCAGGGTGGCACGGGTGAAGAAGCGGAGCGTCGGGAGGGATTGCTGTACGCGTCCGGACTCATCGCCGGGGAAGCGATTCTCGGGGTGCTCGTCGCGGTTCCCATTGTCGCGACAGGACGCGTGGACGTGCTCTCACTTCCATTGCAGGTTCCTTATGCGCAATGGGCAGGCTTGCTGATCCTCGGCGTGATCGGCCGGTGGCTCTATCGAGCGGCAACGGTGCGCACGTCCTGACACTTCGTTTTGTACGGGCGAAGACCGGCAGGTTCAGGTCGTTCGCCATGAATTCGTATTGAAGAGGAAGGCCCCCATCCACGCCGCTGCACGTCACCGCTTGTCCGAAAGCAATCTCGTTTACCTTGCGTTTGCTGCGGTTTACCTCGTCTGGGGTACAAGTTTCGCCGTCACCAAAGTGATGGTTCTGTCGACTCCGCCGTTTGCAGCCGGTGCGTTGCGTTTTCTGCTCGCGGGCGGGCTACTGATGGCGTTCACCAGAATCCGTGGACTGGCGCTCCCGCTCAACGCGCGCGAATGGCGGCACGTGATCGTGATGGCTCTGCTGCAAATCTGTGGTTCGGCTGGTCTTAACATCATTGCGGCACAGCACATCTACTCGAACCAGGCAGCGCTGCTCAATGCGTCGGGATCGTTGTGGATCCCGTTGTTGGGCGCGTGGGGACGCCAAGGCGATCCGATCAGCGTACGCGTCGGCAGTGGCCTTGCCTTCGGCTTCGTCGGAGTCGTTTTGCTGCTCTGGCCACATGACGGCTATTCCTTGGATACTTTCCCATGGCAACTGGTTGCTATGTTGGCAGCGTTCAACTGGTCGATAGGGACCATTTATTATCGTCGTGCGATGGTGCAGACCGCGATGCCGGTAGTGCTCGGGCTGGCGATGCTGGGTGGCAGTGCCATTCTGGGCGGCATTGGCTTGCTGCAAGGAGAATGGGGCCGCCTGACCCTCACACCCGGTGGCGTGTTTTCAATCTCGTACCTTGCAATATTGAATTCCTGTCTGGCCTACAGTGCGTATGTATTTCTGATGTCCAGAACGACGCCTGCAAAGTTGGCAACGTACGGGTATGTCAATCCGGCCATTGCAGCCGTCACAGGGTGGATCCTGCTTGGCGAGGCACTGTCGTCGCTGCAGTTGGCCGGCATGCTCGTCATCCTCGGCGGCGTCGTCTGCGTCACGTTCCCCGATCGCCGGCAGACCTGAGGGCCTCACTGCCGGGCGAAAGCACCGCCTATGGTGGACACGATGCTGACGATGACGGCGGTTCCGATCGCCGCGCCAAAAGTGTCAACGCGCATTCCTTGCATCAGTGAGGCGACAAGTCCGATCATCGCGGCATTGATGACCAGCAGGAAGAAACCGAGGGACAACACCGTCAAGGGCAATGTCAGCAGCACCAGCACCGGACGCACGAAGGCATTCATGAGGCCGAGTGTGAGGCCGGCAACCACCAGGGTGGACGCCTCGTCGAAGTGCAGACCCGATACGAATTTGGTGGCGATCCAGAATCCGATGGCCGCAAAGGCACCACGCATCAGCAAACTGTTCACGGTTGTTCCTCGTCATCGACCGATGTGGGGGCGTACCTCTGACCACGCCTGAAGACCATCCGGACGTCGGCGAGATGGTCGATGCTGCGCAGGACGTCGCCGCGGACGGCGACAAGGTCGGCATATTTCCCCGGCACCACGCTGCCGACATCGGCGTCCAGTCCCAGCGTAAAGGCGGCATCCAGCGTGGCGGCCCGCAATGCTTCGGCCGTGGTGTAACCCGCTTCGGTGACAAGGGCCGCTGCTTCCTGCCATGACGCACGGGAGGGGATATGCCCAGGCTCGCCAGCAAGCGAGCCGAGCAACAGATGCGCACCTGCCGCTTTAGCGCTGCGCAACCGGGAGGCCAGCACGGAACGGCGCAGGTGGGGCGTCTCAAGGTCGATGGGATGGGCGTCGAGGTCTTTCAGCGACAGCCTCAGGTCTTCGGCCACAACGCGGGGAAAGGCGGCCTGCCACCGGGGGTCATCGAGCACGGATTGGTTGCTGCGCAGCCACTCGTAGTTGGTCAGTGTGGAGGCACCGACCGACCAGTACAGCGGCCGGCCGGTGGCGGCACGCTCGGCCAACGCCAAGAGCGCATCGGTCGGCAGCGTATCGCGGAAGTCTGTCCCTATGCCGATCAGGGAGAAGGCGCCGGCGCGGGCAGCGGGGGCAATGTCGGCGTCACTGCGTACCCAGGCGTGCCAGCGCAAGCCGGCGTCCTCCGCCGCAAAATGCAGCGTCGACAATTCAGAGGGGCTGTACTCCGCCACGTCCTCCAGAATGACTGCCTCCGCACCTGCCGCAGCCAACTTTTCGACCGCCTGGCGCAACTCCGTCGCCGTACGCGCCACCAGCACGGAGGCGCGGTCGCGATTTTCGCGGGCAATGTGGGCCCCGGCGGCGATCACGGTGGGACCGGGCAGGCGCCCGTCATTGATCCGATGACGCAGGGCGTGGATCCGTTCCGGCGGCGTGGTGACATCCCGGGCTGTGGTCACGCCGGCTGACAGCAGCGCTCGGGCAGCCATCGGCAGGACGACTTTGTCTGTCAGGGGCTCGTAAGCCTCGCGCCAGCGGACGGGGTTCGCATGTCCCAGCCGGTTGAGTTCGACCGCAAGGTCGATCAGGCCAGGAATGACGGTCAGGCCTCGGGTGGATACGATGGCCGCGTCGGCCGGTATCCGTATTTCATCCTCCCGGCCGACGGCAACGATGCGTTCGTCGCGGACAAGGACGACGCTGTGGTTGAGCGGCGCCGCACCGGTGCCGTCAATCAGGGTGCCGCCCACCAGCGCCATGGTGGCAGCCAGGGCCCAGCCGGGGGACAGCAGCGCAAGACACACCGTGAGACAGCGGTCGGACATAGGATTTGGAACACATGACGGAAACGAAAAGTCGGGGTATTCTGCCCGCTGGGCGGGGTCAATGACAGGCTGATGCGACCTTGGGTCAAACTCCGGGAATAACATGGACACGATCAATCTCATCGTTGGACTGGCGCTGATACAGTTCATGTTCTTTGGCGTGATGGTGGGCCGTGCGCGTGCGAAATACGGCGTCGTGGCGCCGGCGACCACAGGCCACCCGATGTTTGAACGTTACTTTCGCGTCCAAATGAACACGTTGGAATTGCTGGTGGGGCTCGTACCTTCCCTGTACACGTTCAACCACTACTACCCCTCCAGTTATTATGTGCCGCTCTTCGGTGCCGCCTACCTCATAGGCCGGATCCTCTATTTCTATACGTACATCCGGGATCCGAATTCCCGCAGCCTCGGATTTGTCCTGTCGGTCATCCCCATTCTCGCGCTCATCGTCAGCACGGTGGCCGGCGCCCTGAAAGGCCTGCTGTAGGCAGACCGCGGACCCTCAGGGAGATGGCGCTCCTTTCATGAAGGGGCGCGGGTCGACGGCGCGCGCCGACTCACGGATTTCAAAATACAGTTGTGGCTTGCCGGTCTCTGGATCTGCGGGCGTTTCGGCGATCACGTCCCCGGGCTTTACGCGATCGCCCACGCTTCGCAGCAGGCGGCCGTTGTAGCCGTACAGGGTCATCCAGCCGGAGCCGTGATCGATCACCAGCAGGAGCCCGAGGCCTGGCAACCAGTCGGCGTAGGCGATGCGCCCGAAATAGGGTGCGCGTACCTCGGCGGCGCGGCGGGTGTTGAGCAAGACCCCGTTCCAGGTCAGGCCGCCGGCCCGGTTGTCCCCAAAGCGGGCCGCGAGGCTGCCGCGCGTCGGCCACGGCAACTTGCCGCGCAACTCGTGAAAGGGCCGCCTTCCCTGACCCAATGCACCGAATTCGTCTCCGCCAGGTTCGGCGAGCGCGGCACGCAGTTTCCTGAGCAGGTCCTCGAGCGCCGCGGCATTGGCCTTCAGTTCCTTGAGTTCGCCCGACCCTTGCCTGATGCGTGCCTGCAGTTGCCCAAGCGCGCGGGCGCGGTCGCGCCGCGCACGCTCCAGCGCAGTGGCCTCCTTCTGGCGACTCGCTTCCAGTTGCGCGAGACGGCCGTTTTCCGCCGTCACGGCCGCCTCGGCGGTGACCAATGCCCGGGCATGCTCGTCCAGGGAGGCGATTTGGGCGCTGCGCGCCTGCCCTACGTAACCGTAATAAGCCAGCATCCGCGGAATCTGCGCCGGCTCTCCGGTGCTGAGGAGCGCCTTCAAGCCCTCGTCGCGTCCGCTCATGTAGGCACTGCGCAACTGAGCCGCCAATGCCGTGCGGGTGCTCTCGAGCGCCAGGCGCGCACGCGCCACCTCCTCGCGCAGGGCCAGAAGACGGGCCATGCTCTGGGCATGGCGATCGCGCGCCTCCTCGAAGCGGGTCCGTGCACCGACGAGGGCCCGGTCGGCTTTCTGCAGTTGGGCGGCCACGGCGTCGCGTGCCGCGACATCCGTCTGCACGGCCTCCGTGACCGCGCGGATCCGGGCCTCCACCCGGCCCAGCTGTGCCTCCGTCTCCGCGGTGGAACCCGGTACACCGGCGATCGCCGGCAGGACACAGAAAAGGGCTGCCAAAAGGAACCTGCTACGCATGCGCCTAATGTAGCGGAGACCGCGGTACCGCTCGACTGCTATAATGCTTTGTTCAGATCGTCAACTTTATCGCAAAACATTGATTATGCAGCAAATTCTGCTCTATGCGAGCCAACACTGGATCCTCGTCCCGCTCACCGTGGCGGCGGCGGTGGTGGTGCTCGTGCAGGAAACCCGTGCCCGGACGGCGAATTTCGCCTCCATTTCCCCGATGGAAGCGGTGCGCCTCATGAACGGTGGTGGGCTGCTGATCGACATCCGTGCGAAGGACAGTTTTGATGCGGCCCACATCCGCAATGCCCGTAACCTGCCCGGCGCGGCAATTGTCGAGGGCGCCAAGGTCATCGAAAAGTTCAAGGACAAGCCCGTCATTGCGTACTGCGATACAGGAATGACGGCGGGAGCCGCCGCGCGGCACCTCGCCCGGCTCGGCTTCACGCAGGCGTACAACCTGCGGGGCGGCCTTGCGGCGTGGCGTCAGGAAAACCTTCCGGTCGACCGGTCCTGAGACGGCCATGCCGACGCCTTCCGTCACGATCTATCTGGCCGGCTGGTGCCCCTACTGCGAGCGCGCCAAGGCGCTGCTTGATCGCAAGGGTGTTGTGTACACATCGATCGATGTGGATGCAGCGGGCCGGACGGAGATGATCGAACGGTCCGGACGTCGTACTGTCCCGCAGATCTTCATTGCGGACCGGCATATTGGCGGCTGCGATGATCTCTACGCACTGGACGCGGCGGGGGGACTTGATCCGTTGCTGCGCGCAGAACCGGGTTGATGGCCCGCTGCGCTCCGGTTTTTTTTACTTCAACTCTCGATAACAGGATTCTCCATGTCTGACGAAGCCAACACCGAAGTCGCGCAGGCCGCCCCTGAGGCGCCGCAGAGCGAACTCAACCTTCAGAACATCTACATCAAGGATGCTTCTTTCGAGGCCCCGAACGGCCCGAACCTGCAGGTGACCGAATGGAATCCGCAGTTCGGCATGAACATGAACACCTCGGCCACTCTGGTCGCCGAGAACATGCATGAAGTCGTCCTCTCGATCACCCTCGAAGCCAAGGTGGCCGACAAGGTCGCCTATCTGGCTGAAGTGAAGCAGGCGGGCCTCTTCCTGGTCCGCGGCTTCGAGGTGGAGGACCTGCGCCGCATTCTCGGCTCGTTCTGTCCAAACACCCTGTTCCCGTACGTGCGTGCGGCGATCTCGGACCTGGTCGCCAAGGGCGGCTTCCCGCCGTTCCTGCTGCCGCCGGTCAACTTCGACCAGCTCTTCGCGCAGTCGATGGAAGCCGCCGCCCGCCAGGCGCAGCAGGGCGCTGTTAACTGAGCATGGACTCCTCGGATACGGCAACGGGCCCGGCACGGTCGGCGCCCGTCGCCGTGCTCGGGTCAGGGTCGTGGGGCACGGCACTGGCCATCCAGTATGCGCGCGCTGGCCGGGAGACACGCCTGTGGGGCCGTGATCCAGAGCAGATCGCTCGTCTTGCAGCAGACCGGGTCAACGCGCGCTACCTGCCCGGCGCAACCTTCCCGGCGGCCCTCAAGCCCGAAGCGGACCTCGGCCATGCGCTCGCCGGCGCCACGGACATTCTGGTGGTGGTGCCCAGCCACGCATTCCGCCCGTTGCTCGACCGGATCAAGCCACATCTGACACCGGGGCAGCGTGTCGTCTGGGCGACGAAGGGATTCGAGCGGAATACGTTGCTACTGCCGCATCAGGTGGCGCGCGAGGTGCTCGGGGACCGTGTCCCCACGGCCGTCCTCTCCGGTCCGACCTTTGCGCGGGAAGTGGGACTCGGGCTGCCCACTGCCATCACGGTGGCGTCAACGGATTCGGCTTTTGCGGACGATCTGGCTCGGGTGTTGTCCAACGAATACTTCCGCGCCTATACCTCCGACGACATCATCGGCGTCGAAGTGGGTGGCGCCGTGAAAAACGTCATTGCGGTCGCAACCGGCATCGCGGACGGATTGGGATTCGGCGCCAATACGCGGGCAGCACTGATCACGCGGGGCTTGGCCGAAATGACGCGTCTGGGCCTCGTTCTTGGCGCGCGCCCCGCGACATTCATGGGACTCGCGGCGCTCGGGGACCTGGTCCTGACCTGCACGGACAACCAATCCAGGAATCGGCGCTTTGGTCTCGCGCTCGCCGAAGGACTTGGCGCGGACGAGGCGCTGGCCCGTATCGGTCAGGTTGTCGAGGGGTATGAGGCCGCCCGGGCCGTGTTGGCGGTTTCGCAACGCCATGGCGTCGATATGCCGATCGCCAACGCCGTCGAGCAGGTGCTGTTTGAAGGCGTCTTGGCAACCAACGCGGCGCGTACCCTCATGGAACGCGAATTGCGGGCGGAGCACTGACCGTCAGTCAGACCGCCCTCTCA
>CAXBRZ010000010.1:0-22822 GCA_963978075.1 uncultured bacterium
TGCTGCTGCGTCGTCAGGCGGGCTACGACCACAGTTATTATTTCATCGCGTCATTCATCGAAGACCACCTGCGCTGGCACGCGCAGGCGCTGCAACCTGACTGAAAGTCCGTCCCCGCTGCTGTTGCGGCAAACGCTGGCTTTATTCCGCTTTGCCTTTGAAGAGCTCGGCGCCGACGCGACGATAGGCCTCGCGGAACGGAATGCCTTCCTCGACGACCATCCGATTGGCACGCTCGGCGGCGTGGATAGCAGGGTCCAACTCGATGTTTTCAGGCCGGAAGGCGACCCCTGCAAGTGCTGCAGGCAGGATGTCCATGGTTTTCATTGCCAGATCGATACCGCGGAACAAGGGCGCCTTGAGGAGCTGCAGGTCGCGCTGGTAGCCACTGGGCAACTTGGCCATGATCCCGAGTGCCTCGACCAGGCACGCATGTGCAGAGGCCGTGCGGCCGCGAATCAGTTCAAAGACGTCGGGGTTGCGCTTCTGCGGCATGATCGAGGAACCGGTCGTGAATTCACTGGGCAGTGACACGAACGCAAATTCCTGCGTGTAAAACAGCATCAGGTCAGCCGAGAGGCGCCCGAGATCGTTCATGAGCAGGGCTATTTCGAGCAGCACCTGCGATTCAGCCTTGCCGCGTGACAACTGCACGGCCGTCACCGGCTCATGGACCACCGGGAAGCCCAGTTGCCGCGCGGAGTACTCCCGATCGAGCGGCAGGCCCGGCGTGCCGTAGCCGGCCGCCGAGCCGAGTGGGCACTTGCCGATGCGTCGCTGGCAGTCCTGCAGTCCCTGCGCGTCATCGGCGACTTCGGCGGCGAATCCCTGCGCCCAGAGCGCGACCGAGGAGGGCATGGCCTGCTGCATGTGGGTGTATCCCGGCAGGCGCAGGTCCGCATGCCGGGCGGCGAGCGCGTGAAGTGCGTCGGCAACACGTTGCGCGCCCTCGCGCAACGCTTCGACGGCATCGCGCAGATAGAGGCGCAGCGCCGTCAGGACCTGGTCATTGCGCGAGCGCCCCAGATGAATGCGGCCCCCGACGGCGCCGGCCCGGGCCGTCAACCGGGCTTCGATCGCGGTCTGGCCGTCCTCCTCATCCAGCGTGACACGCCACTCCCCGCGTGCATGCTCCGCGGCGATGTCCTGCAAGGCGGCGCGCAGCGTCGTGAGGTCGTCTGCCGACAACAGTCCTGACGCGTGCAGGCCCTCGGCGTGGGCAATCGATCCCGTGACGTCGTAGGCGATCAGGCGATCGTCGAGTGCATGATCCTCGCCTGCGGTGTATTCGAGCACGCGGGTGTCCAGCGGGGCACCCTTGTCCCACAAACGGCTCATGAGGCTGCCTCGGGTTGTTGCTCTGCGGCCGAGAGCGCCCGCACGTCCGCCACGATGAGCGTGCCGAGCCCCTCATTGGTGAACACTTCGGCGAGCAGTGCGTCAGTCGACTTGAAGGAGAGGACGTGCACACGCCGCACGCCGCCGCGGATGGCGGCCTCGATGGCGTTGGCCTTGGGCATCATGCCGTCGGCGAAACTGCCGGCTGCCTCGAGACGCTTCAAGCCTGCAAGATCCGTGTAGGACACCAGCGTTGAGGGATCG
Source organism: uncultured bacterium (assembly GCA_963978075.1). Lineage (GTDB taxonomy): Bacteria > Pseudomonadota > Gammaproteobacteria > Steroidobacterales > Steroidobacteraceae > CAIKZZ01. The sequence continues at coordinate 1,603 of CAXBRZ010000010.1, forward strand.
GCGAGGTCCTCGAAAATCCCGGCAGCGCCGGTGCACAGCAACAGCTTTTCGGCATTCAGCGCGGCGCCGATGTTGGCGGCGACGGTGTCGGCATTGATGTTCAGCACACGGCCCTGCGCGTCGCACGACAGCGGACTGACCACTGGCATGTAGCCGGCGTCCAGCAGCTTCTGGATCACGTCAGGATCGATCGACTCGACGTCTCCGACCTGCCCGTAATCGATCATCTTGCCGTCAGCGCGCCGCACGGGAGCGCGCTTCTGTGCCTTGACGAGACCGCCATCGATGCCGGAAATGCCGACCGCGCTGATGCCCAGTTCCCGGCAGATGGACAACAGTCGGGTGTTGAGCAGCCCGTTAAGCACCATGACGGTCACATCGACGGTCTTTTCATCCGTGACCCGCCGGCCATCCACCATCGTCGGCTCGATGCCGAGCGAGCGCTGCATCTCGTCAAGTTGCGGGCCACCGCCGTGCACGAGAACGACTCGGATGCCTACCTGGTGCAGGATGGCCACCTGCTCGACCAGTGCGCGCGTGGCGGAGTCGCTGGCAAATATGGCGCCGCCCACCTTGACGACGAAAACCTTGCCCTTGTACATGCGGATGTACGGGGCTGCGTTGCGCATGGCACGGATGGCGACGGCTTGTTCTGGACGATAGTTCATGGTGACGCTCCGGAAAATCGAATGAATACGCGTTGTTCGGGTCAGGCGAGCAGGCGATGCAGGACCGCCATTTGCACGACCAGACGGTTGTGGGCTTCCTGAAGAACGACGCTGCGCGGACCGTCCAGCACGGCTTCTGCGACAGCGACATTGCGCCGTACCGGCAGGCAATGCATGAGCCGGCAGTCCTTGGCGGCGCCCGCGAAGGTGTCTTCGGTGATCTGCCAGTGATGCAGCCCGGCGCGCAGGTCGGCATCGATGGACGCGTTGCCGTAATGACTCGTGCAGCCCCACTCCTTGGCGTAGATGACCTGAGCGCCTGCCACGGCTGCAGTCTGGTCGTCGGTCTCCGTGACCGAACCGCCGGATGAAGCCGCGAGGGCGCGCGCTCTCTCCATGAGCGGAGCTGGCAACGCGAAGCCCTCGGGACGCGCCACCACGACGTCGTGGCCGCGCAGCGCCGCCATGTGCAGTGCCGCGGCCGGCACCGCGAGGGGCAGGGCACGCGGGTGAGGTACCCAGGACAGTACGAATTTGGAGCGCGGCGCGATCGCAAGATCGTTCAGCGTCTTCCAGTCTGCCAGTGCCTGGCACGGGTGGTTCATCGCCGATTCCAGGTTGATGAAGGGCTTGTCGACCAGAGCGGCCATCGACTTGAAGGTCGATTCCGCCAGATCCGCCTCAAGGTCCTTGCCGTCGGCGAAGGCGCGGATTGCCAGGGCATCGCAGAACGAAGCGAGGACAGGGAGGCCTTCGCGTACGTGCTCTGCGGCGGCGCCATCCATTCGGATACCCATGCGTGTCTCAAGGCCCCACGTGCCTTGGCCGGGCGTGATCACGAAGGACGTGCCGCCGAGGCGCGCCATCCCGGCCTGGAACGATGCGAGCGTTCGCAGCGACGGGTTGAGGAACACGAGACCCAGAATCTTGCCCGCCAGTGCCTGCGGTTGCGGATGGGTCTGCAACCGTTCCGCCAGACGAATGAGATCCTCGACCTCGTCGCGGGAAAAGTCCGCGAGGTCCATGAATCGGTGCAGCGTCATGCCGGAATCTCCTTGAGGGCCGCCGCGAGGCGAGCCACATGCTCGGCCTGCAGCGTGAAAGGGGGCAGCAGCCGGACGATATGGGGATCGGCAGCGGTGCCTGCAAAGACGTCGCGCGCGAGGAGTTCCTTCTGGATCTCCTTGGCAGGACGGGTCGTGCGAAGCCCGAGAAGCAGACCGGCACCCTGCACGCCGTTGACCGGACCGACCTGGCAGGTCTCCTCGATCAGGGCCGACATGCGCCGGACGTTGTCCAGCAACGCTTCCGATTCGATGATGTCGATGACGGTCTCGACAACGGCGCAGGCGAGGGGTCCGCCGCCGAATGTCGTACCCATGTCCTCGATTTTCAGCTGAGCCGACACCTCGCGCGAAAGCAGCATTGCCGAGACCGGGAAGCCTGCGCCGAGCGCCTTGGCGGTTGTGAGGATATCCGGCGTGACCGCGGCACGTGTTGCGCCAAACGGGTGGCCGGTCCTGCCGACGCCGCATTGGACTTCGTCGAAGACCAGCAGTGCGCCGACTTCGTCACAGCGCTTGCGCAGTGCGACGAGGACCTCGTGCGGAATGTCGTAGGCGCCTGCGAGACCCTGGACGGGTTCCACGATGACGCAGGCAGTGTCCGTGTCGATGCCGGACACGGCAGCCTGCGCATCGCTGCGCGATATCCAGCGGACATCAAAGGGCGTCTGCGGGAAGCCGTACCATTTGGCTTGCGCGCCGTATGTCACGGCGCCGGCGGCCGCGGTCCTGCCGTGCCAGCCTTGCTCAAGCGCCACCGCTGTGCGCCGCCCCGTGAGACGGAAGGCGATCCGCAGCGCGTTTTCGTTGGCCTCGGCGCCGGAGTTCACGAAGAACACGTCTGGCAGGTCGAGCCCCGAGAAGGCGACAAGGCGCGCCGCGGCCCGCTCGCGGATCTCCATCGGGATGGCGTTGGTCTGGAAAAGCACGGATCGTGCCTGTCGTTCCAGCGCCTCGATCCAACGCGGATGTCCGTAGCCGAGCGCCGCCACGGCGTGGCCGCCATAGAAATCGAGCACCCGCCGTCCGTCACGACCGTGCAGCCAGACGCCCTGCGCGCTGACCACTTCGAGTGGATATTGGGCAAACACGCGCGCAAGGTGGCTCTGCGCGGCGGGATGAGGTGTCACGGATGGAAGGTTCTTCATGGGGGTTCACGTCCAGCCCGGTGCAGGGGCCGTCAGACCGAGTGTCTGGTCCCAACCATGGAGCCGGTTCAGCCACTGAATTGCACCGCCTGCGGCTCCCTTGGTGAGGTTGTCGATCACGCTCATGACCGCCAGCGAATCGCCATCGGTGGTGGCGCACAGGTGGGCGTAATTGCTGCCGACGATGTCCTTCATGCGAGGCGCATCGGCAAGGACATGGACGAAGGGTTGCCCGGCGTAGAAATCAGTCAGCGCCATGCGCACGTCTGCACTGCTCATCGGACGCACCAGCCGCGCCTGGGTGGTGGCATGGATGCCGCGGGCAAACGGGCCACTGTGCGGAACGAAATGCAGGGCAATATCCTGCCCCGTGAGCCCGCGGACAATCCCGGTCACTTCAGGCGCATGCCGGTGGGAAAGGGCGCCGTAGCTGTACAGGTCGCTGTGGCGGCGGGGATGATGCGTGCCCTCCACCGGGCTGCGGCCGGAGCCGGTACTGCCCGTGACGCCGCTGACATACAGATGCCGGTCGACGATGCCGAGCCGCACCAGCGGCACGATCGCCAGCAACATCGCGGTGGCAAAGCAGCCGGGGTGCGCGACATACGGAGTGGTCAGGGAGGCAAGGTGCTCGGGCACCGCGCAGGTGAACTGCGAGAGTCGCTCGGGCGCTCCGTGCGCATGCTTGTACACCTGCGCGTAGGCGTCGGCTTGCGTGAAACGGTAGTCGGCCGAGATGTCGACAAGGCGCAGGCGGGTCCCGGCGCGCTCGGCGACGCCGATGAGGCGGTCCAGCAACGCGGCCGACACGCCATGGGGAGCCGCTGCCAGTACGGCGAGATCGGAGGTGGTGGCGATCAATTGCTCCACGGCTTCCAGCGAGAGGTACGTGGAGTCCGGATAGCAGGCGGCCAGATGCGGAAATGCCGCTCCAATGCGCTCACCCGGCTTGGAATCCGACAGGACACCCGCGAGGGTGAGGTACGGATGGGAGGCGATCAGCCGCAGCAACTCGCCGGCCACATAGCCGGTGCCGCCCAGCACAAGGGTGGGAACCCGGGTGGAGGTCGTCACGTCGGCTTCACCGGAAAGCGCTCGGCAAGGCCCACCGTCGCGATGAGGTGGTCGCCGAGTTCCGCGCCGGCCGTGATCGCGTTGATGGCGGTCACGTTCATCTGCTGCTGGATGATGTCGACACCGACCTGGTTGTCCGTCGAGGGACCGGTCACCGCGGCCGGCTCGATGCCAAAGCGCTCGCGCAGCAGCTTCACGCCGCCCCAGGCCGCGACAGGATCGTTGGCCGACAGCACTACGGCCGTCAGGCGCTGGCGGATATCGTCGGCGGACAGGATCGCCTCGACTCCGTAAGTGCCGAGCAGGCCATCGCCGAGTTCGAAGACGATGATGTCGGGCTGGCCGACGGCCATTTCGGTGAGCATTGAGCGTGTGAGCGCGGGACCGACCGCAGCGGTCGTCGTGCCGATCCCGAAATCGGTGAAGATCATGGTCTTGCGTGCACCGGAGTCCTCGAAGGCGAGGATGTCACGGCGCAGGGAGACGCCGGTTGCCTTGAACGCATGCACATTGAGTCCGCGGTGGCGCATGCGCGCGATCATCGAGCACGCTGCCGCCGTCTTGCCGGCCTCCATGCAGGTGCCGGCAAGCGCCACGACCGGGACGCCCTGCGTGTCGACTCCCACCGTGCGGTCCAACTGGCGGTAACCAATGCGCGCCGGCACGCCGATGCGTTCACCCAGAAACGGGAAATGCAGGACTACACCGAGTACGCGACAGTCGAACGGGCGGCCCTTGTCGGGATTGACCGAATCGCAGACGCCGAGCACGCCGCCGATGTTGAGCATCTGGATCACGTCGCCGGGCTTCAGGGACTCAGGGATGTGACCGGAGTAGCCGAACAGCGCCTTGCGATGCCCGAGCGCGCCGACGACGATGTCGCCTTTCGTTACCTTGGCCATACGGCCGGACGTCAGCTCGAGGGAGTTGTAGGTGTTCTTGTTGTTGAGCACCTCGACGACCACGACCACGCCCTCTTCGCACGGAATGTCTTCGGAGATGCGCAGCTCGTGCTTGAGTCCGAGCGCCTGCGTGATGGAGGCAATCTTGTCGACGACAACGGACTTCATGACTGGGCTCCTGCCTTCTGGCCTGCGCGGGTGTGGAACATGCCGGTCAGGGCGAGCATCTTGGAGTAGCCGAGCGCATCGGCCGGAGACCATTCACCGGCCGCCTCGCCGTAGACCCCCTTCGAGGCCGCCATCAGCGACCAGGGTGACTCGACACCCTCGACGAAACAGTTGCCGGGCCGGAACAGCACGTGGACCTCGCCGGTGACCCGCTGTTGCGAGGAGGTCAGCAGGGCCTCGATGTCCCGACATACCGGGTCGAGGTGGTGGCCTTCGTGCACGAGATCGCCGTAGGGCGCCGCCACGAGTTCCTTGATCCTCACCTGACGCCCGGTCAGCACCAGTTTCTCGAGTTCGCGGTGCGCGCCGATCAGCACTTCGGCGGCCGGTGCCTCGAATGCGACCCGTCCCTTGGTGCCGATCACCGTGTCGCCGAGGTGGATGCCGCGACCGATGCCGAACGGCGCCGCCAGCGCTTCCAATGCCTCGATCAGCGCGACCGGGTCCATCGACACGCCGTCCAGCGAGCACGGCACACCTTCGTTGAAGCCGATCGTGTGTCGCTCGGCGGCCTTCGGCTGTGTGAATGCGTCGCGGGTCAGGACCCATGCCTCCTCCGGGATGCTGCCGGCGGAGGTCAGGGTTTCCTTGCCGCCGATGGTCACGCCCCACAGTCCGCGGTTCACGGAGTAGGCCGCACCGTACGGCGGCACGGGCAGTCCCCGTGCTTCCAGGAACGCCAGTTGCTCGGGTCGTTTGAATGCGCGGTCGCGTACCGGCGCGATGATTTCAAGACCCGGTGCAAGCGTGCGCAAGGCCACCTCGAAGCGGACCTGGTCGTTGCCGGCGGCTGTGCAGCCGTGCGCGACGGAGGCGGTGCCGAGGGTCTTGGCCATGGCGGCGATCATCTGCGCCTGCAGCACCCGCTCCGCACCCACGCAGAACGGGTACATCTGCCCGCGACGGGCATTGCCGATCAGCAGATAGCGCAGCACACGGTCAAAGTACGGGCCTTTGGCCGCCACGAGATGATGCTCGACGGCGCCGAGTTCCCTTGCGCGGCTCTCCAGAGTGGCAGCGGCGGCCGCGTCAATGCCGCCGGTATCCACCGTCACCGTGATGACCGGACGGCCATAGGTTTCCTTCAGCCAGGGCACGCAGAACGAGGTATCAAGGCCGCCGGAAAAAGCGAGCAGGATGGGCGCGGAGCCCGAGGTGACGTTGGACATGCGGACGGCCCCTGTTAGCGGCTGGCGAGATTGGGAAGACGGTCGATGAACGCGCGCTGCGCTGCTTCGTCGTGGGTGGCAACGAAGACGGTGTCGTCGCCTGAGATGGTGCCGACGACCTCGGGCCAACGTGCCTGGTCGATGGCGAGCGCGACGGACTGGGCCGAGCCTACCGTGGTCCTGACGACCGTCAGATGCGGCCCCGCGGGCAGCGCCGCGACGACAAACGTGGCGACGGCGCTGAAGCCGTTTCTGGGCAGTGTGGTCTCGCCGGGCAACACGTAACGGTCCCCGACCTTGGCAACGCCAAGGTCACGCAGGTCGCGGCTGACGCTGGATTGGGTGACCTCGTATCCCGCCTGGCGCAGGCGCGCGACGAGGTCGGCCTGACGGCTGACCCCGCCGGCCCGCAGGATGCGCAGCAGCGCCTCGCGCCGTTCTTCGTGGGCGCGATGCAGTCCGGGACTATGTAATGCGTGATTTTGCATAAAGTTGCATCATGATTGCATAAATATGCCTTATTGGCAAATTTTTATGCATCTTTGGCCGAAACCGTGCGCGCGTGTCGGGTAGCAGCCTCCTGCTGCCGCGCCCGGCCTCAGGGTCAGCGCAACGGCGCCATCTCGGCTATCGGCATCCGTAGGGTCGAGGTCTCGCTGCCGTCGGGCCTAAAAGTGGTTTCTTCCATCCAGCCCGAGGACCCGTTGAGCGCACAGACGGTGGTGGAACGGGTGCCGTATCCCTCTGAGACGATGAAGGCGGGCGACAGACGACGTTCCAGGTCCAGCGCCAGTCCGGTGTCGGGGAGTCGGTCATCCGGGGCGACGTTTCGGTCCGCGAGCACGTTTCGCAGCGAGGCCCCGTCCCCTTCCCCGTGCAGATGGGCCTCCAACGCGCGTGAGGCGCCCACGACTTTGGGCCACGGCTCACCGAAACGCCCATTGCTGAGCGCGTGGATTCCAGGGGCAAGCAGGCGCACCGTGCCCGGGTCTGCGTTGCTGTAAAGCCATATGCCCGCAGCACTGCCCAGCAGCAGGTTGAACCCGGCAAACCGGTGTGCCTCGTGACGCAACTCGCGCAGGAACTCGGAAGGAGAAAGTCCGGACTTGAGGAAACGCGGGATGAGTGCGCCGCGGGAAGGGGCGTCTTTGGGCATCGGTGCGCCGCGCAGGTTGGTCAATGCACCGAACTGCCCGTTCCTGTCGACCGCCAGCCAGGTGCCGCCGGCCTGCAGGTCGCGTCCGCCGAGGATCGGCGCGTCCGGCCACCAGGCGAGGGGCGCAGTGGGACGATGGTGGAATTCATCGCGATTGGCGACCATCAGCAAGGGGTGCTCCGCAGCGGGATCAAAGCGCAGGACGATGAGGCACATGGCTCAGTGCCGCATCAGGAGCAGCGCATCCCAGCCGGTCCTCGCGATCAGCGCGCAGACCACGATGATCAGCATGCCCCGCACGAAACGAGTGCCTCGCCGCAGCGCGAGGCGGGCCCCGACCTGTGCGCCGGCGACGTTGGCGACACCCATTGCAAGGCCCACGCCGAGGAGGATGTTCCCGCTGTGGACGAACCAGGCCAGGGCCGCAAGATTGGTGGCCACGTTGAGGACGCGCGCTGCGGCGGCGGCGTGCACGAAATCAAACCCCAGCCGGCGCACGGCAAACATCATCAAGAAGCTGCCGGTGCCCGGTCCGAAAAATCCATCGTAAAAGCCGATGCCGGCGACGCACAGCGCGTTGAACAGGTGTCCGTCAATGCGGTGGCTGCGTGGCGCGTGATCCTCGCCCAGGCTCTTGTCTCGCACGGTCAGGATCAACACGACCAGCAGGAGGACCGGTACGAGCGGCCGCAGCGAGGCCGCGTGCAGACGCGTGACCGTCATGGCGCCGGCAAGCGCACTGGCAAAAGCAATCGCGAGTCCTGCCATCAAGGCGCGCGGCGGCAGGCGGACCGTACGCAGGAAATGGATGGCGGCACTCGAAGTGCCGGCAAATCCGGCGAGTTTGCTCGTGCCGAGGAGCGCGGCCGGCGCCACGGACGGCAGCGCGGCGAATAGCGCGGGCAGTTGCAGCAGTCCGCCGCCGCCGACGACCGCGTCGATGGCGCCTGCGCCGAAGGCGGCCGCAAGGAGGGTGAGCAGGGTCGGATCGGGCGTTGTCATCGAGCCGGCAAAGGCTCGCCCGCGCGTAGCGGCAGGCCGGTCACGGAGGTGTACCAGTCCTCGATCAGACGGAAGGAAATCGAAGTCGCCGGTGGCAAGCGAACGGCGCCCGAGCTGATCTCGCTGACCGTGAAGAAACGAGCGTCCTCCAGTTCGCCGTCCGGGCAACGCACGTCGCGCGTGAGCGCCCGTGCGCGAAAGCCGAGCATGAGCGAAGAGGGAAATGGCCAGGGCTGCGAAGAGTGGTAGCGGACGTCCGTCACCTGCACGGACGTCTCCTCGCGGACTTCCCGGGCGACGGCATCCTCCAGACTCTCGCCCGGCTCCACGAATCCGGCGATGGTGGAGTAGCGTCCCTCAGGCCAGCTGGCCTGGCGTCCGAGCAGGGCGCGTTCGCCATCTTCCACCAGCACGATGATGGCAGGATCGATGCGCGGAAAAGCACTCTGGCCGCACAGGCCATCGGAGCAACGCATCACGTGTCCACCGTCCAAGGCCTGCGTGGTCGCGCCGCAGGTGCCGCAGTAACGGTGGCGGGCCCTCCAATAGAAAAGGGCGCGCGCATAAGCGAGGAGTCCCGCTTCGTCCGCCTGCAACTGTCCGCCGACGGCGCGCAGGTCGGCGAAGCGGGACGCAGAGGTCGGCAATGAGGCCTGCTCCTCGGGGACCTCCGTCGCAAAGACCGGGTGTCCACGGAAGCGGCCGAGAAAAATGCCCTCGCATGCGCCTGCAGGGGGTGTCGTCAACAAGGCAGCCACCGGATCCGCGTCGCCCATGACCAACGCCTTCGACTGACACACCACGACCCACCGCGTGAGGGGATCATCCCGCCAGCGGCGCAATTGCTCGGCATCGCTGCGCGCACTGCTGTCGCGCTCGAGATAGGGGCCGGCGTAAATGTGGGGTAGGCGATATGACATGGCGTGGGTCGGGCGAGATTCTAGCCTGACGGGCTGGGGGCTGGGCCGTGCGTGATCGGCGAGGCCCGTTCGGCCAGTTGTGCATTGAACGAACGGTCCTCGCAGAGTGTGCAGTGCGGCGGCATGCGCCGCTGGGTGTCGATCAGGGTGAACGCGCGACACGTCGGGCAGCATCCGGCCCGCAAGTCCACCCGCCGGTGCAGGGCCTCCAGGAGGTAGGCCGCGTGCTCGAAGGTGATTTCGCTGCCGAGTCCCAAGGTGAGGTAGGTCTCGTAGGCCTCACAGAAAACCTCGGCCCAGGGAGGGGAGCCTCCGTTGGCTTCGGCGGGCCTTTGCTGCAGCAGGCCCAGCAGGGCGTACAACCCCCCAAGCGCACTGGCCTGTCGGCGGATGGTGGCATTGCGCAGGAAAAATGCGGCCTGGCGCGGCGGGCGACCACGATGACGTTGGGCCATCGCTCTTGCGTCGCGAATGTACTGTCGGTGCAGTTTGCGGATCCGGTCGCCGGTCAGTCCGGTCCAGGCACGGATGGTCGCCGTCCGGGCCTCGTGGCGGATCAGCCGCATTGCCAGATCAAGGCGCTGTTGGTCCCGGTGGTAACGGTCGTCGGTGATGCGCATGGCCTTCCCTTTCGATCATTTTTTGGTAGTATTGAACCAAAAAACGACCAGATCAAGAGCCGCCAACGCCACTTCCGGGGGATTTATGCCGACCTTTCGTGTTCTACGTCCGCCAACGCATCCCGCGCCATCTGCCTTGCGCCTCGAGGGCCTCAGCGAGCCCCTCGCAGAAACCATCCGCGCCGCCAATGACGCCTACATTGGCGCCCTGCTCGGCGAGCACGCGCTGCCGTCGGGTACGCAGACACTGCCGCCCTCCTTGCTGCAGGCGCTCGGCTCGCTCAACCGCGCGCAACGACGGCGCATCTGCGCACTGCCCTTCACCCTGTTCTCCCTGCGTTTCGCGGACGCCTCGTTCTGGCGCGATCTGATCGAGCAGCCGGCCGACGCGGTGCGCCGCAGCGGCGCAGCGGAATCCTTTTGCCGCACCGCGGTCTTTCTCGCCTGGCATCTCGTGCAGGCCGGTCCGACGAGTGCAGGGATGGCGCTGGGCATGTCAGGGGAGGTCGTCGCCCTGTACCAGTGGCTGCCGCTGAGCGACCTTGACCGCCTCGCAACGCTGGCCCAGTCCGCCATTGCGCCACGGTGGCCCGCGCATTCAGGCTTCTGGCGCCGGCTGATCGATGCGGCGCGATGTTCGTCGAGCATCGACTCGGCGCGATATTTCGGTCTGCATCTGCTGGCCGGCGAGTGCCTGCCGCCCGAGCAACCGAGGCTGCGTGCCTGATCCTTTGAGACGCGCGGTGGTTGAAGGCCGCGCGCCGGCCCCGTACCCTTCAGCCTCGTCCTCGGCAACCCCGATTCGAGTCCGGTGCGGAGAAGCATGCACGCCCTGTCCATTCGTCAACTGCGCAAGACCTACGGCAACGGTGTCGAGGCACTCAAGGGCATCGATCTTGAGGTACCCGAAGGCGAGTTTCTGGCGCTTTTGGGCCCCAACGGGGCCGGCAAGACGACGACGATCGGGATCATCACTTCGCTGGTGAACAAGACCGCCGGCTCGGTGCAGGTCTTCGGTCACGACATCGACCGGGACCTGGCTGCGGCCAAGGCGTGTCTCGGGGTCGTACCGCAGGAAATCAACTTCAACCAGTTTGAGCCGGTCGAATCGGTGGTGATCAATTCGGCCGGCTTTTACGGCATCACGCGCGATGTGGCGCGCGAGAGGGCCGAAAAATATCTGCGCCAGTTGCAGTTGTGGGAAAAGCGCAAGGCCATTGCCCGCAGCCTTTCGGGGGGCATGAAACGGCGACTGATGATCGCGCGCGCCCTGATGCACGAGCCGCGCCTGTTGATCCTTGACGAGCCGACGGCCGGCGTGGACGTGGAAGTACGGCGTTCGATGCGGGACTTTCTGCGCGAGATCAACGAGAAGGGGGTCACGATCATCCTGACCACCCATTACCTTGAGGAGGCAGAGGAACTGTGCCGTCATGTGGCGATCATCGACAAGGGCAGGATCATCGAGAATGACCGCATGGGTGCGGTGCTGGGCAAACTGCAATTTGAAACCTATGTGCTCGACCTTCAGTCGCCGCTGCAGGAAGCGCCGCAGTTGCCAGGCCTTCGCAGCACGCTGGTCGATGCCACCACGCTTGAGATCGAGTTCGTGCGCGGTAGCCGTCTGAATGACGTCTTTGCCCAGCTTGCCGCCGCCGGCATCGTGGTCATGTCCCTGCGCAACAAGGTGAACCGCCTCGAGGAGTTGTTCATGAAACTCGTCTCTGAAGAGGGGACGTCGGTGGCGCAGTCATGAGCGGACCGGCGAGCACGACGAGCCGTCGGCAGCCCAACTGGGTGGGATTCCGCACGATCGTGATCCGCGAGTTCTCCCGCATCGTCCGCATCTGGGGGCAGACACTGCTGCCGCCGGCGGTGACGGCAACGCTCTATTTCGTGATTTTCGGCAATCTGATCGGCAGCAGGATCGGTCAGATGGGCGGCTATCACTACATGCAGTACATTGCGCCTGGTCTGATCATGATGTCCGTGATCACGAATTCGTTTGGCAATGTCGTCTCCAGTTTCTTCGGCGCCCGGTTTGGCAAATACATCGAGGAAATGTTGGTGTCGCCGATGCCCGACTGGCTGATCGTGACGGGCTACATGGCCGGTGGCCTTGTGCGAGGACTGTCGGTGGGCCTGATCGTGACTGTGGTGGCCATGCTGTTCACCCACCTGACCGTCCACTCTCCCGGGGTGATTGTCGCGGCCGTATTGCTGACCTCGATGGTGTTCGGACTCGGCGGCTTCATCAATGCCGTCTTCGCCAAGAATTTCGACCACATTTCCTGGTTTCCTACGTTCATCCTTACCCCCCTGACGTACCTCGGCGGCGTGTTTTATTCCATCGAGATGCTGCCTCCTTGGGCGCAGGTGGTCTCGCATGCCAATCCGATCCTCTATATGGTGAACGCGTTCCGCTACGGATTCCTCGGCATCTCGGATGTGGATGTGGGGCTGGCGTTCGGGCTCATGGCCGCATTCATGCTGGCACTTTTTGTGGTAGCGGTTTGGCTCATGCGCAAGGGTATCGGCATTCGCGAGTAGGTGCGTTCATGCGCCGCCTGGCTACAGGGAGTGAATGGTGACGTTGAAGCGAGCATTGATCGTCGACGATTCGAAGTCTGCCCGGGTGATCCTGGCGCGACTTCTGGAGAAGCATGACCTCGCGGTGGAAACGCGCGAGTCGGCCGAGGGCGCTCTTGAGTATCTGGAGCAGAACCGTCCGGACGTCATTTTCATGGATCATGTCATGACCGGCATGGATGGCCTCAGTGCCGTACAGCTGATCAAGAAGGATCCGCTGGTGGCCTCAATCCCGGTGCTCATGTACACCTCCCAAGAGGGCGATGTTTACGTCGATGCGGCCAAGGCTAGCGGCGCGGATGGCGTCCTGCCCAAGCAGATGTCACCGGCCGACATTTCCGAAGCGCTGGTCCGGTTCAAGGTGATCCCGGGTCGCGCTGCGCCGTCTGCGGAGGCTGCTTCAAAGCCTGCGGCCGAAGTGTCGGCAGTGCCGTCCCTTTCCGCAGCCGACATCCGTGGCGCCGTCGAACCGCTAGTGCGCGACCAAGCGGGAGACCTGCGCCGTTTCCTCGCTCATGAAATCGCTGCCTTGGAGGGCCGTTTGTCGGCCGACAGCGCGCGGCGCATCGAGTCTGCCGCCGCCGACATCGTGCAGCGGTTGACGCCACCGCCACCTGAGCCGCCGCCGCCGCCTCCCCGGCCGTGGGCGCTGATCGGTGCGTTGTTGGCGGCCGTGACGGTGGCGACGCTGCTCGCAGTCACCGTGCTGCGCTACCAGGGCGATCTCGTCGGCCTGCGTGCGACGATCGACCGTCAGGCGGCGGCACTGGCGGCGGCATCGGCCGGAGCGGCACCCTCACCTGCGGTTGCGTGGCCCGGCGAGAAACATCCGTTGGGGTTCGGGGACGCGCCTTTCTCGGCCGCGCGGGAAACCCAGCTGACCAACTGGATCACCACCCTCGAGCAGCGTGGTTTCGTCGGCACCGCCCGTATCGTGGTGTCGCTGGCGGATTACTGCCTGGCCGGGAACCCCGGCGAGGGATATTCGATGGCCCCCGCCGAGATGCCGGCAAACAGTTGTGACCTGCGCGGCAGCCCTGCCGACGAGTTGCGCTCGCCGGCAGAGCGCGAGCCGGCTGTTGTGAAAGCTGCGCTCGCTGCCTTGACCGAGCGTACCCACGGCGAGATCAAGGGTGAGATTGTCTACGTGAAAGCGTCCGGTTACCCGGGGTCTGGCGCCAATGCCGGCCAGTGGAATGCTGCCGCAGCGAAGGGCCACTACGTAGAGTTTGTCGCGCAGCCTCGTAACCCGTAACGGCCCGGCCGCGTGGACAGCGCGTTCAATCCACGGTTTCCGTTGCGTGCGCCGCACCTGCAGACGCTGCTTTCGAGCGTCGGTCCACGTCGACGCGACGTGGCGCACCGTGCGGCGGAGGTCTTGGACGCGAGCCGCGAGTTGCTCCTTGATTGTGGAGACGGTGTGCGCTTGCTGGCTCACTGGTCATCCGGTGGCGAGGAAACGCGGGACGTCGTCGTGTTGCTGCACGGGTGGGAGGGAAGCGCGCAATCGCAGTACGTACTCTCGGCAGCGTCTCATCTGTATTCCGAAGGCTACGACGTGGTGCGCTTGAATCTGCGCGATCACGGGCCCACGCATCATCTCAACCGCGACCTTTTCCATTCGTGCCGTATCGATGAGGTCGTCGGTGCCGTAGCGGCGATCGCCGAGAGTGTTCCGCATCGGCGGCTGCTGTTTCTGGGTTACTCACTGGGTGGAAACTTTGGCCTTCGCGTCGCGCTGCGTGCACCGGCGCGCGGCATCCGTCTGGATGCCGTCGTCGCGGTCTGCCCGGTACTCGATCCCAAGCACACGATGGCGCGTCTCGAGCGCGGCGCCTGGATATATCGCCGCTACTTTGCCTACAAGTGGGCCCGTTCCCTGCGACGCAAGCAGGAGGCGTGGCCTGGCGTGTTTGATTTTCGCGCCATCCTGCGGGACTCGAGCCTCACCTCGATGACGCGCAATCTTGTCGCTGCCCACACCGCCTACCCGAATGCCGAGGACTATCTGGACGGATATGCCTTGGTCGGATCCGTCATGCAACCTTTGCAGATTCCGGCACTGGTCATCGCGGCTGCGGATGACCCCATCATTCCGGTGGAAGACCTGGCACGGTTGGCGCGACCCTCACGCCTCCGGGTGGACCTGCAGTCCTGCGGTGGCCACTGCGGATTTCTCGTCACGCTCTCCGGCCCCTCCTGGGCGGATCGTCGCATCGCGAGCTGGTTTCGCCAGATCGCCGAACGCCACCACGCCTGACCGGTTACCGACGCGCCTGTCGGGATCGCCCGTTCTGCGGTCCGCTCGTCTCCCGATGACGGCCATTCATCGCATTGAGGGTGTGGGTCTGCGGGACCGCCGTTAGACTCGCTGCCTTATGAAATTCTGTCAAAAGAGTGTTCCGTGACTGACCCGATCCCCCCCCGCATTGAGTTCGACTCGGTCGAGACACCCTGGTTTCTCAAAAAAGGGCCGCTGCTGACGGCTGCGGGAACCTTTGTCGCGGTGGCCGTGCTGATCATTGCCTGGCGGCACGCGCGCAATCATGGCCCCCAGGCGCCCGACTTGCCGCTCGTGAGCGTTCGCGTACCGGGGCAATCCTCCTACGACCTGACGGTACATTTCACCGGCGCCATCATCGCCCGCTACGACGTGCCGATCGGCGTGGAGGGCGAGGGCGGGCGCGTGCTCGCGGTGCTTGTCGAGGCGGGCGATGTTGTCCGCAAGGGCCAGGTGCTGGCCAAGCTCAATACCTCGGTCATCGCACCGCAGGTGGCTAGCCTGCGGGCGGCGGTTGAACAGGCGAGGGCTGACGCCGAACTCGCCACCGCGGACTACCAGCGGGCACAGAAAATTGCCGATTCGGTCGGCGCGCTGTCAAAAGAAGAAGTCGAGCGGCGCCGGACCCTGGCATCGACGACGGCGGCACGCGTACGGACCGCCGAGGCGCAACTGGCCGAGGCGGAAGCGCGCCTGCGGCGGACGGATATCGTGGCACCAGAGGATGGCCGGGTGCTGACGCGCAGTGCCGAGATCGGCCAAGCCGTGACTGCGGGCAGCCCCGCCTTGTTCCGCATGGCGCGCGGCGGCGAAGTCGAAATGAAGGCGCTGGTGGCCGAGCAGGATCTGCCCCGCCTCGCCGTCGAGCAGAATGTCACGGTGACGGTGACCGGCGTCGCGCAATCCTTCGCCGGCAAGGTACGACTGCTTGGCGCGGTCATCGACCCGCAGACACGTCTTGCCGAGGTGAGGATCTCGTTGCCCAAGGACCCGCAGCTGCGTCCCGGCGCCTTTGCCCGTGGCACAGCCGTCGTCGGGCACGACGAGCGGCCTCTGGTGCCGCAGACGGCGCTCCTTTCGGATGACCGCGGCAGTTTTGTGCTGGTCGTCGGTGCGGACGATCATGTGATGCGCCGGGGCGTCCGATATGGCGATGCGCAACCGGGAGGCGTCGCCATTCTTGAGGGCCTGACGGGTGATGAGCGCGTGGTCGCAACGGCTGGCGCGTTCCTTAAGGACGGGGAGCAGGTGCGCATTGCCGGTGGTGGGAAGACCTCGCCGTGAGAAACATTTCCGCCTGGGCGATCAGGCACCCGATCTTTCCTCTTGTCCTGTTCGTCGTCCTGACGTTTGTCGGCATCGTCTCATTCGTCAAGCTGCCGATCCAGTTGCAGCCTGACATCTCGTTTCCGATGGTCACCGTGATGGTGTCGCAGCCTGGCGCTGCGCCGACCGAATTGGAAACGCAGGTTGTGCAGAAAATCGAGGGCGCCGTCGCGAACATCGGCAATGTCCGCAACATCACCTCCCGGGCGACCGAGGGCTCGGCGATGTTGTTCATCAACTTCGAGATCGGCACGCCGATCGATCGCGCCGTCACCGACGTGCGCGATTCGGTTGCCCGCGTCCGCGGTGACCTGCCCGAGGGCATTCAGGAGCCGGTCGTCCAGCGTATCGATGTCGAGGGTGGCGCCATCGCGTATTACGCTGTCAGCGCGACGACGATGACCGAGGAACAGCTGAGTTGGTTTGTCGACCACACGGTTTCCAAAAGGCTGCTGACCCTGAAGGGGGTCGCCCAGGTATCGCGCGGTGGCGGCGTCAATCGTGAAATCAGGGTCGATCTTGATCCTGCGAGACTGCAGGCACTTGGGATCACGGCCGTCCAGGTGAACCAGCAGTTGCGCTCACTCAATCTCGACGCCGCGGGCGGGCGCGCCCAGATTTCCGGCGGTGAGCAGTCCATTCGAGTGCTCGGTGGAGCGCATACCGCGGAGGCGCTTGGCGGGACCCAGATCCAGGTCGGTGGCGGTCGGACCGCCCGGCTTGATGAGATTGCAAATGTCTATGACGGGATTGGCGAGGTACGCTCGATCTCCCGCCTGAACGGCCGTCCGGCAACGACGTTTGGCGTGTTCCGGTCCCGAGGCTATTCCGAGACGGAAGTCTTCGGCCGGATTTCCAAGGAAGTGGATGCGCTTCTGAAGGAGAACCCCGGTGTCTCCGCCAAGATCGTCTTTACCACCGTCACCAATACCCAGGCCTCCTATGAATCAGCGCTACAAGCGTTGATCGAGGGCTCGCTGCTTGCGGTCTTGGTCGTGTGGCTCTTCCTGCGTGAGTCGCGTTCCACGGCGATCTCCGCACTAGCGATTCCCCTGTCCGCGATTCCCACCTTTGCGTTCATGCAGTGGATGGGCTTCACGCTCAACAACATCAGCCTGCTGGCCCTTTCGCTCGTGGCGGGCGTGCTGGTGGACGATGCGATCGTCGAAATCGAAAACATCGTTCGCCACATCCGCATGGGCAAGACGCCCTACCAGGCGGCGCTGGATGCGGCAGACGAGATAGGCCTCGCGGTTGTCGCGACGTCGGCAACGATCATAGCCGTGTTCCTGCCGGTGAGCTTCATGGGCGGAATGTCGGGACAGTACTTCAAGCAGTTCGGCCTGACGGTTGCTGCCGCCGTGTTCTTTTCGCTTTTGGTGGCGCGCCTCATCACGCCCGTGATCGCGGCGTTCACACTGCGTCCGCAGAGGGCGCAAAGTCACCTCGACGGCCCGGTAATGGCCTGGTACCTGCGGGCACTGCGCTACTGCGTGCAGCACCGGCGGCGCACGTTTGCAGGCTTTGCGGTGTTTTTCATGGCTTCGATTGCCGGCCTGTTCTTCATTCCGAAGAACGCGTTTCCGAACGAGGACATGGGCACAAGCCAGATCACGGTCGAGTTGGCCCCGGGTGTGCGTATCGAGGACACTGCGAGGGTGACGAGTCGGGCGGCGCAGATCGTCGCCAGTCACCCGGAGGTGGCTGACGTCCTTGAGACGGTCGGCGGAGGGGAAGACAACGACATCCGCAATGGCCAGCTGTACGTCGCGCTCAAGCCGCTGGGTGAGAGAAAGGTCGACCAGAAGACTTGGCAGGACCGCGTCCAGGCGGAACTGAACCAGATTCCGGATGCGCGGGTTTCGTTTGCCAACCAGCAGGGTTGGAGCGGGCGGGACGTATCGTTCTATCTCACGGGCGATGACCCTGTGGCGCTCGAGCAGTCGGCGCGACAGGTGCTCGCGGGAATGCGCACACTCAAGGAACTGCGGGGTGCGCGTATCAATGGCGACATGCCGCGACCCGAAATCCAGATCAAGCCGCGCCTCGACGTTGCGGCTGAACTCGGCGTCACGGTCCAGTCCATCAGCCAGACGATACGTATCGCGACATTGGGAGACATCCCGCAAAACGGTGCCAAGTTCTCGCTCTCGGACCGGCAGGTACCGATCCGGGTCAGTCTGAAGGAAACCTCCCGACAGGACATCTCGACGATCGAGAACCTGCCGGTGCCGACGATGACGGGCGGCAGCGTTCCGCTCAAGGCAGTCGCCGAAGTCAAGTTCGGCCAAGGCCCCGTGGCTGTCCGACGCTACAACCAGAGCCGTCGGCTCATGCTGGATGCCGACCTCTCCGCAGGCTCAACCTCGGGTGATGCGGAGAAGAAAATTTCCGCCCTGCCGGCGATGAAGAACCTGCCCACCGGAGTGCGCAAAATCGACACCGGCAATCTCGAGTTCATGGGCGAACTGATGTCGAACTTTGCCCTGGCCATGGCGGCGGGCATCCTCATGGTGTTTGCGGTGCTGGTGCTGCTCTTCGCGCGCGTCTTCCAGCCCATGACCATCCTGTCGGCGTTGCCTCTGTCACTCGGGGGAGCCCTCATGGCGCTCTCTGTCTGCGGCATGCCGTTCTCGCTCCCGGTGGTGATCGGCACCCTCATGCTGATGGGCATCGTGGCGAAGAACTCCATCTTGCTGGTCGACTTCACCATCGAGGAACTCAAGGCGGGCAAGTCGCGCATGGAGGCCCTGATCGAGGCGGGCCACAAGCGCGCCCAGCCGATCGTGATGACCAGCGTCGCCATGATCGCGGGCATGCTGCCCTCCGCGCTCGGTTTCGGTGAGGGTTCCGAATTCCGGGCGCCCATGGCGGTGGCGGTGATCGGCGGGATCATCAGTTCCACCTTCCTCACCCTCGTGGTGGTGCCGGCCATGTACACATTGGTGGATGATTTCGAGGCGTGGCTTGCGCCCAAGGTGTCGCGTCACCTCACGCCGCACGAGACCGCCTGACCGCGGACCCGCCAGCCCCACCTGAATTTGCCGAGCCCTTCATCCGCATCCCAATGCTGCTATGCAGCATGATTGCTGCATAGCAGCATTGACCGCGACTGGCGACCTGTTCATGATGTCGGTCCTTTTTTCGGCCGCATCGGGCGGTCCTGAGGATGTGCCATGACTCCCTCCAAGACCCCGCCGGTCAGGGATCTGCCGGTCAGCGCCGACGCTCTGGTGCACGGCGGCTACGACGCGGCAGGCCTCTACAGCCCGACCTTCGAGAAGGAAAGCTGTGGCTTCGGACTCATCGCCAATCTGGATGACGCGCCGAGCCACTGGCTGGTGCGTACTGCGATCGAATCCCTGAACCGTTTGACACACCGCGGTGCGGTGGCGGCGGACGGCAAGACCGGCGATGGCTGCGGGCTGCTGTTGAAGAAGCCTGACCGTTTCTTGCGGGCCGTTGCCACCGAGGCCGGCATATCGCTCGGCCAGCGCTATGCCGCGGGCATCGCCTTCCTGTCGCCCTTTGACGATGCTGCGCAGCGCGCCAAGGCCATGCTTGAGGCCAATTTGAGCCGCGAGAGTCTCGTGGTGGCTGGATGGCGTCCGGTACCGATCGACCCGTCCGTCTGCGGTGCCGAAGCCCTGCGGACCCTGCCACGCATGGAAATGGTGTTCGTCACCAATGTGGACGATGTGGACGAGGCGAGTTTCAACCGCCGCCTTTTTCTGGCGCGCCGCCGCACGGAAAAGGCGCTGGAGCAGAAGGATCCCGCCTTCTATATGCCATCCCTGTCCGCGAGTACGCTCGTGTACAAGGGCATGGTCATGCCTCAGTACCTGCCGGAGTTTTTTCCGGACCTGGCGGACGAGCGGATGGAAAGCTCGGTCGCGGTGTTCCACCAACGCTTCTCCACCAATACGCTGCCGCAGTGGCGGCTCTCGCATCCTTACCGGTTTCTGGCACACAACGGCGAGATCAACACGATTTCCGGCAACCGCAACTGGGCGGTCGCCCGTGGCCCCCTGTTCCGCTCGCCGCTGCTGCCCGACCTGTCCGACGTCCAGCCGCTCGTCTCCCTGTCCGGATCGGACTCGCAGACGCTCGACAACATGCTTGAGGTCCTGCTGGCAGGTGGCCTGGATGTGTTGCATGCGATGCGCCTGCTCGTTCCTCCCGCCTGGCACAGCGTGGATACCATCGATCCCGACCTGCGCGCGTTCTATGAGTTCTATTCGCCGCACATGGAGCCTTGGGACGGCCCTGCGGGCATCGTGCTCACGGACGGTCGGTACGCCGCCTGCACGCTCGACCGCAACGGCCTGCGCCCCGCGCGCTGGGTGATCACGCGCGATCGTCACCTCACGATCGCCTCGGAAATCGGTGTCTGGGACTACCGGCCCGAGGACGTGCTCCAGAAAGGCAAGATGGGCCCGGGCGAAATGCTCGCGCTGGACCTGCAGACCGGCGACCTGCTCGACACCAAGCGGATCGACCAGATCCTCAAAGGCCGGCATCCCTACAAGACCTGGCTCAAGAAGGGCGTCCGCTATCTTGAGAGCGACCTGATCGACCCGCGTCTTGCCGCGGAGCCGATGGACCGCGAAACGCTGGATACGTACCGCAAGATGTTCAACATCACAGCGGAAGAGCGTGACGAGATCATCCGCGTACTCGCCGAGGACGAAAGCGAGGCGGTCGGCTCCATGGGCGACGACACTCCACTGGCCGTGATGTCGCACAAGATCCGCTCGCTGTACGACTACTTCCGGCAGCAGTTCGCGCAGGTCACCAATCCGCCGATCGATCCCTTGCGCGAAACGATCGTCATGAGCCTGCAGACGCAGATAGGGCCCGAGTGCAATCTGTTCGCTCCGTCGCCAGAGCACGCCAACCGGATCGTCCTCAACTCGCCGATCCTGTCGCAGCGCAAACTGCGCCAGATCATGGCATTCAAGGACTTCGGGCTCGACAACGAATTCATCGACCTGCAGTACCCGCTCGAGGGCAATCTCAAGGACGCCCTCAACCGCGTGTGTGACCAGGCCGAGGCCGCCGTGCGTGCGGGTA
>CAXBRZ010000011.1:0-22797 GCA_963978075.1 uncultured bacterium
GGCACGACCTCGATCTCCACGCCGACCCGTGCCGCGAGCGGCGTGATCGTCTCGACGCAGCGCAGGAACGGGCTGGACTGTACGGCGGTCACCCGGTCGTGCCAGCGGGCCGCGAGCGCCTCGGCCTGCCGCTGCCCCTTCGGGGTGAGCGGTCGCTGCGAGTCGTCGTCGCCGTCCCAGGTGCTGCGGCTCCCGGCCTTCGCGTGGCGGATGAGGAGGATCGAGTGCGCGCCGTCCATGGGTCCCATCATGCGTCGGGGATGAGACCGCGGTCGGTGGGGTAGGTCAGCAGCGCCCGCGCCGCGTCGGGGGCGAGCCAGCGGATCTCGTCGACCTCGTCCGGGTCGGGCGGCGCGCCCGTCTCGGCGACGGGTCGCATCCGGAACCACGCCACGGTCTTGGGTCGACCCCGGTGGTCGGTGTAGTGGACCTCGGGCAGGGTGTCGGTGATCTCGACCGTCCACCCCGTCTCCTCGGTGACCTCGCGGCACGCGGTGCGCTCGTCCGTCTCGCCGGGTTCGGCCTTGCCCTTCGGCAGGCTCCAGTCGTCGTAGCGGCTCCGGTGCACGAGGAGCACCTCGATGCCCGCCCCCGCGGCCACCTGTGCGATCCCGCTGCCCTCAGGAAATCGCGTTGCCCTGTAGCCCGAGTGTTCCGCTGCGACCCGCGATTTCCCCCAACAGGACCTCGTGCCGTGGCAGCGAACGCGGATCAAGGGCCGCGGCGGCCTCGGCCATGGTCCCGACCCGCAGGCCGCGGGCCCGCCAGGTGTCCACCAGACGCAGAAACGGATCGAGGAAGCGCTGACCCTCCAGTTCTGCATGCAAGGTGTAGACGTGCAGGCCTGCCGCGTTCGGCGTCGCGGTGAGATCGAGGATGCGGTCGATGGCGCCGTCGATGTCCAAGCCATCGACGCCGACGAGTTCATCCAGGGTGGGCAGCGTGGTCGGCAACTGCGGACAGCCGGCCTCGATGCCCTGCATGACGGGGCGGAAGGGGTGTGTGCCGCGCGTGTCCGAGGCGTAGTCGAAGCCCGCCGCATCCTCCAGCGCGAATAACTCGGCGTTCAGCTGCCATCCGGCGGCGCAATGCGCACGCGCCGGGGTCCCGAAGGTTGCCCTGTAGGCATCGCAGGCGCGCAAAAATTCCCGCGCCGTCCAACGGGCGTCACGTCGCGCGACGTTGTCCTGCCAGTACACATGGTCATAGCAATGGATGCCGGTTTCATGACCCTGGTCGCGGGTCGCGCGCAGGACGTCGCCAAGCCGGCGCGCGATGTGCGGACCCGGCAGGAGCGTGCCATACAGCAGGGTCGTCAGGCCGTAATGACTGACGACGGATGTGCGCTGGACCTTTTTCAGGAAGCCGGGCCGGAAGACGCGACGCAGCGCCCAGCCGGTGTGATCGGGGCCGAGGCTGAAATAAAAACTGCCCTTTACCTCGCGGGCGTTCAGCGCGGACACCAACGCCGGGACCCCTTCGCGGGTTCCCCGGAAGGTGTCCACGTCCACTTTCAGTGCGATCTGCACAGCCGATCAGGCACCGTTATCCAGCAGTTCGGCTGCCGCGGTGACTTCGGCCGCGTAGGCTTCGAATACGGAATGGAGGATGTCGTCCAGCGTACCTTTCGGCGCCCAGCCCAACTCTTCCTTCGTGTTGTCCACCCAGGGCACGCGCGTCTTCACGTCCTGATAGCCCTTGCCGTAGAAGTCCCCCGAGCTGACCTCGCGGATGCCCACTTTGGCCGCATTTTTGGCGTATGCGGGGTGCTTGCGGCCGGCGGCGATCATGCGTTCGGCCAGTTCGCGGATCGACAGGTCGTTGTCCGGATTGCCGATGTTGTAGATCTTGCCGGAGGCGATGCCGCCCTCGTTGCGGATCACACGCACGAGCGCGTCGATCCCGTCATCGATGTGCGTGAAGCAGCGACGCTGCGCGCCGCCGTCGACCAGCTTGATGTCCTCGCCGCGCACGATGTGGGCGAGGAACTGAGTGGCGACGCGGCTGGACCCTTCCTTGGCGGTGGCCAGCGAGTCGAGGCCAGGGCCGACCCAATTGAACGGCCGGATCAGTGTGAAGTCCAGGCCGTCGCGCTGACCATGCGCGAAGATCACGCGATCCAGCAACTGCTTGCTGCAGGAGTAGATCCAGCGCTGTTTCTCGATCGGGCCACAGACCAGCGGCGAGGTGTGCGGGTGGAACACAGACTCTTCGCTCATGCCGTAGACTTCGGAGGTGGACGGGAAGACCACGCGCTTTTTGTACTTCACGCACTGACGGATCAGCGGCAGGTTGGCCTCGAAATCGAGTTCAAACACGCGTAGCGGATCACGCACGTAGGTCTGCGGCGTGGCGATTGCCACCAGCGGCAGGACGACGTCGCACTTGCGGATGTGGTATTCGACCCACTCCTTGTTGATCGTGATATCGCCCTCGAAGAAGTGAAAGCGGGGGTTGTCCTTCAGGTGACGCACGCGGTCGTCCTGCATGTCCATGCCCCAGATCTGCCAGTCCGTCTGCTCAAGAATGGCGCGGCTCAGGTGGTGACCGATGAAACCATTCACACCAAGGATCAGTACTTTTTTCATGTCGTTCTACTCTCACGTCCCGAATCGGGGGCAAAGACCGCGCCGTTGCCGAACAATTGCCGGAAACGCGCGGCGTCCACTACGCCTTCATCTGTCACTGCCTCAAGGATCTCCAATCGGTTGCCGTCACCGCAGGTCGCCGTCAGACGGTCGTCCTGAAGGGTGAGGTGCGGCGCGTCCGAATTGCCACCGGTCGGCGGCAGCTGCCGGGTCCGGTGGATGCGCAGTATGACATTCCCGAGGCGCAGAAACGCTCCGGGAAACGGTGGCGCGACGGCCCGGACGAGGTCGTGGAAGCGTTTGGCCGGCCAGGCGAGCGACAACTCTCCATCGGCCGGCCGGCGGCCACCGAAATAGCTGCCCTGCGAGAGGTCCAGCGGAATCCGGGGTGCTGTCCCGGCCAAGAGGCCGGGCAAGGACCGCCGCAGTACGGTCACGGCGGCCTCTGCGACGCGGCCGGCGACCTCAAAGGCGGTGTCATCCGCACCGATAGGCACCGCCTCCTGGTCCACCAGAGGACCCGCGTCCGGTTTGGCGACCATGTAGTGCAGGCTGGCCCCCGTTTGCGTCTCTCCCTGCAGGACCGCCCAGTTGACAGGCGCCCTGCCGCGGTACTTCGGCAGCAGCGAGCCGTGCATGTTCAGTGCCCCCCGCCGGGCGAGGTCCAGCACCGCGGACGGGATCATGCGGCGGTAATAGAACGAGAACACGAATTCCGGCTGGAGCGCCGTGATGCCGGCAATGAGTTCCGGATCAGCCGGGTCTTCGGGGGTCACCGTGCGGACGCCGGCCCGGGCCGCCACTTCGGCGACGCTGGCGAACCAGCGGACTTCACGCGGGTCGTCCTCGTGGGTGACCACGAGCCGGACTAAGACGCCGGCGTCGAGCAGGGCGGCGAGGCAACGCGCGCCGACCTCTGAATAGGCGAAGACGACGCAGTCCGAGCGCATCAGTCGTGCTGCCGCGAGCCGTGGGGTTCATCGGGCGAATCGCCAAGTACCGCCGCAATCAGATACCGCGGGCGCTGGCGCACCTGCAGGTAGATCCGTCCGATGTACTCGCCCAGGAGGCCGATTCCGAACAGGGCGATGCCGAGGAAAAAGAAGACGATCGCAAACAGGGTGAATACGCCATCGACTTCGGGGCCGAGCAGGATGCGCCGCCCGAGCAGGTATACGACCAGTAGTGCCGAGAGTGCCGACACCACCGAGCCGACCAGCGAGAACACCTGCAGGGGAACCGTCGAAAATCCGGTCATGAGGTCGAAGGTGAGACGGATCAGGCGCAGCAGGGAATACTTGGATGTCCCTGCAATCCGCTCGTCATGCTGAACTTCGATCTCGATCGAGCGTGACGAATAGATGGATGCGAGCGCCGGAATGAAGGTGACGTTTTCACGTGTTGCATTGATGGCGTCGATGACAGGGCGTGCATAGCCGCGCAGCATGCAACCATGGTCGGCCATGCGTATGCCGGTCAGTTTTGCCCGAACGACATTCACCATGCGCGAAGCGTACTTGCGGAACCAGGAATCCTGACGGTCAGCCCGCCAGGTGCCGACGTAGTCGTACCCTGCCTCCAGTTTTTCCAAGAGGCGCCCGACTTCCTCGGGCGGATTCTGCAGGTCTGCGTCCAGCGTGACGACGTACGCACCGCGCGAACGCGCGAATCCGGCCAGGATGGCCGCGTGCTGACCGAAGTTCACCTGTAGCAGCACCACCCGCGTGGTGTCAGGCCGACGCTGGTACTGCTCGCGCAGCATCGCGACGGAGTTGTCCTTGCTGCCGTCGTTGACGAAGACGACCTCATACGGACGACCCAGCATGTCGAGCGCCGGGTAGAGGCGCTCGAAAAGAGCGGGCAGGACGGCTTCTTCGTTGAAGACCGGAATGACGACAGACAGGACGGGTGCAGTCACGGCGAGGTCCTCAGCGCGGCAGGAGTTCGAGCAGGGCATCACAGACACGGTCGACATCCGCGTCGGCCATGGCGGGGAATAGCGGCAGTGTCACGGTTTCGGCGCCGATGCGCTCGGCGACCGGGAATGCCGACGGATTCCATCCGAGATTGCGGTAGTACGTCATGCCCGGAACGCAGGGGTAGTGAATGCCAAGGCCGATGCTGCGCTCGCGCATGGCTGCCACGAAGGCGTCACGGGACATGCCCAGTTCCTTCAGTGGCAGCAGCAGCGGGTACATGTGCCAGCTGTGCCCTTCCCCGGCCAGCGGCAGACGGTCGGTATCGACGTGCGGCGCGAGGCGCTGCTCGTAGCGCGCGGCGAGTTCGCTGCGGCGGCGGTTGAATGCTTCCAGAGAACGCAATTGTCCTAGCCCGACCGCTGCCGCCACATCAGTCAGGTTGTATTTCCCGCCGGCAGTCTCGATGTCGACATTGCCCGCAGCGTCCTTGGCGATTCCGTGGAAGCGCTCGCGCTCCAGCGGCACCGTGAGTGAGGAATCGGCATACGCGAGGGCGCCCCCCTCGACGGTCGTCATGTTCTTGTTGGCGTGGAAGCTGAAGCTCGCGACATCACCGAAACTGCCGATCAGTCGGCCCTTGTAACGCGTGCCGATGGCGTGTGCCGCGTCTTCCATGACCCGCAGTCCCCGGCGTGCCGCAAGGTCGAGGACTTCGTCCATCTCGACCGCGAGTCCCGAGAAATGTACTGGCATCAGAACCTTGGTGCGTGTCGTGATGGCGGCCTCCATGGCCGCGGCGGTCACGTTGCGCGAGCGCAGTTCCACGTCGACGAATACGGCACGGGCGCCAAGACGTTCAACGACGTTGGCAGAGGCGGCAAAGGTCATGGCCGGTACGATCACCTCATCGCCCGGGCCGACACCCAGCACCTTCAATGCCATTTCCATGCCGCCGGTGGCCGAGGTCATGCTGCGGACCATACGGCCGCCCAGATACGCCGATAGCGCCTGTTCGAAGGAGGCAACGCGCGGGCCGCTGGTGATCCAGCCGCCTTTGAGGACGGCGACCACATCGGCGATGGTCTCCTCATCGATGGAAGGGCGTGTGAAGGGCAGGAACGGTGCTGTCATGGCATTACCACCGGCTCACGAAGACATGATCGAAGTCGCGACCGAGTTCCCGCATCGGCAGGCCTTCGGCGCTGAAGTTTTTGTAATCCGCCACACGGATCAGGGCGTAGAGGGGCTCATCGCCGGGATCGGTCTGTGCAATCCACAGGCGCTTGAAGTCCTCCACCGTCGGCAGACCGCGTGCGGGATCCGTGCGCAGGCCCAGTTCAAGCTCGCCGACATAAGCGACCGGCACGACCGGGTGCCCGGCGTAGAACGGCAGTGTCCAGTCGAAATCCCGTACCGTGTAGATCGTACCTTCCGGATCCAGTGGGCCGACGCGCGCGAGCAGCGGCTTGACCGAGTACAGGGTGGCGATGCTCGTAAATGCTCCCGTGACGAGCGCCATCACGCACGCAAACCCGGTTGCGGCCACGATCAGGCGGGCGGCATGGAATCGCTTCTTCGCAACCTGGGCGAGTACGGTCACGCCACCCGCGGCACAGAGCAAGCCGACACCGATGAACCAAGGGCGCAGGTGCTCGATGCGCCACGCTTGCATGACGCGTGTCTCGCTGTGCCCGGAGATGGCGGCGGCGATCAGTGCGGCCATCCCCAGTACGCACAGCAGGCGACCGTTCCATACAAGGAGCCGATCACCCGCCGCATCCATCGACGAACCGAGCAGTGCCAGCGCCGGAAGTACCGGAACGATATACGGCGCGAGCTTTGAATCGGACAGCGAAAAGAACGCGACGATGAAGACGGCGGCGACCCATAGCACCCGCTCGGCATCAAACTGGCCGAAAGACAGACGACGTTGTGCCCCGCCCCAGTAGGCGCGAATCACCTGCGGCAACCACGGCAACGAGCCGGCCACAAGGATTTGCACGAAGAACCACCACGGCTCATAGCGGTCATGCATTTTGGTGAGGTAGCGCTGGAAGTGCTCGCGGATGATCAGGAAGTCGAATGCACCGGGGTGCGCCCGTTCCACCAGTACGAACCACGGCACGACCATCAGGGCGTAGAGCGCAAGCCCCTTGCCCAGATGCAGATGTCGCCAGGCCTGCCAGTCGCGCTGCAGCAGGGTGTAGAGCACGAGCACGCTGCCGGGCAGCACGAGGCCGATGAGGCCCTTGGTCAGCGTCGCGGCGCCCATGGCGGCCCAGCACAGCAGCATCCAGCGCCGGTTGGATGCGGGGTTGTCGACCCGGTCCGTCTGGGCGATGCAGAAGGCGGCGATGGCCAGCGTGAGCCAGGTGCTGAGCAGCATGTCCAGAGTCGTCAACTGACCCATCAGGACGTACAGGAGCATGCTGCATGTCATGAGCGCCGCGAAACGCGCCCGCACAGGATCGTACAGCCGCCGCCCGAGGATGAGGACCACGAGTGCGCCGGCCACGGCTGCGAGCGCTGCGACCAGCCTTCCGGCCCACTCGTTGTGACCGAAGGCGGCCAGTGTCGCGGCACTCAGCCAGTACTGCAGGGGTGGCTTTTCCAGATAGACGAGACCGTTCAGGTGCGGCACGATGAAATCGTGCGAGGCGAGCATCTGGGCGGGTATCTCGACATAGCGCCCCTCGTCCGGGTTGAACAAGGGACGGATCCCCAGCAGGGCGATGTACAGCAGGCCAAAGGCGAGCAGCAGGAGCGTAAAGGGACGCTCCGGGCGCCCCGGGTCCGATTCGCCGCGCATGTGGCGTAATCCTCTGGGAACCAAACGCGAATGATACCGACCCGCCCCAACCGGCGGCCACTTTTTGGGGTGGATGGCGATGAAGTGTGCTTAATGGGGGGTGTGGGGTTCCGCTATAGTTGCCCGGGGGTAAGCCGTTTATGCAGCTGACTTTTCTGGGGGCCGCGGGAACCGTGACCGGATCCCGGCATCTGCTGGAGACGTCGCATTCGCGCGTTCTCCTCGATTGTGGTCTACACCAGGGTGGCCGGGACGCGGCGGCATTGAACCGCGCTGCGCTGGGCTTTACGCCGCGAGAACTGTCTGCGGTCGTTCTCTCCCATGCCCATATCGATCATTGCGGGCTATTGCCGCGCCTGTGGAGGGAAGGTTACCGGGGACCGGTGTACGCCAGCCAAGCCACGCAGGAACTCGCCTCGCTGCTGCTCAAGGACAGCGCACATCTGCAACAGGCGGATTACGAGCGGCACCTGAGGCGCGGCCGCCGTGCACTGCCGCCGCTGTACGACGCCGCGGATGTCGACAGCGTGCTGGAACTCTTTCGGCCGTTACGCTTCGGCCACTGGCAGCCGCTCGGGACCGACGTCAGGGTACGGCTGCATGAAGCCGGGCACATCCTCGGTGCGGCCATTGTGGAAATTGAGGCCGATTCGGGCGGCTCGGCCCGGACGCTGGTTTTCAGCGGTGACCTTGGACAGCCCGGGCGGCCCATCCTGCGCGATGCGCAAAGACTGAACCATGCCGATATCCTGTTGCTGGAGTCGACCTACGGTGACCGTGTGCACAAGACACAGGCCGCTACGGTCGACGAACTTGTCGAGGTCGTGACCCGTACGCTCAAGGATCGCCATGGCAACGTCATCGTTCCGGCGTTTGCGGTGGGGCGTACGCAGGAACTCCTGTACTGGTTCGAGCGACTGACCCATGAAGGCCGACTGCCGCCGCTTGATGTGTTTGTCGACTCACCGCTGGCCACGGAAGTGACCGCGCTCACGCGGCGGCACAATGAACTCTTTGACGAGGAGGCCCGTGCCCTCTATCGCTCGGTGGCGGCTCATGGCAGCCGCTGCCACGTCCGGTTCACTCATTCGGTGAGTGAATCTATGGCGCTCAATCGCGTCGCGGGAGGCGCCGTCATTATCGCCTCAAGCGGCATGTGCGAGGGTGGTCGCATCCGTCATCATCTGCGCCATCATCTGCCCAATCCGCATACCACCGTGATGTTCACAGGTTTCCAGGCGCTGGGAACATTGGGGCGAGAACTCATCGACGGCGCCCGCTCGGTCCGCATCGATGGCAGCGACGTGCCGGTCCGTGCCGAGGTGGCGACGCTCGGAGGTTTCTCCGCGCACGCGGATCAGGACGCTCTCATCGACTGGCTAAGCGCCTTTTCGCCGTCGCCTGCCGTCTGGCTGGTCCATGGCGAGCCGAAGGCTTCCGGCGCCCTGGCGCAGCGGATCGAGGCGGATCTTGGCAGGCCTGTGGCCGGCATCGCATCACCAGGCCAGGTGGTCCGTTGCTGAGAGCGCAACCGACCAAGGGTCTTGAAAACCGGTGATCCGCGCACCATGCATGGCATAGTTATGTCGGCACGACGTCATCATGGAATACCTCGACTACTACAAAGTGCTGGATGTCTCGCGTTCCGCCTCCGCGGAGGAGATCAAGCGCGCCTATCGGAAACTGGCGCGCAAGTTCCATCCGGACGTCTCCAAGGAAAAGAATGCCGAGGCGCGCTTCAAGGAAGTGCAGGAGGCCTACGAGGTCCTGAAGGACCCGCAGAAGCGTACCGCCTACGATCAACTGGGGAGCCAATACGCGCGCGGGCAGCAGTTCCAGCCGCCACCGGGCTGGCAGAGTGGCGCGTTCCGCCACGGTGACCCCGGGGCCGAGGCGGGGTTCAGTGATTTCTTCTCCAGTCTGTTCGGCGACGCCAGCCCGTTCGGTCGCGCCGGCGCGGGGCGCGGGCGCCGGCCTGCCGCCCGTGGC
Organism: uncultured bacterium; assembly: GCA_963978075.1. Classification (GTDB taxonomy): domain Bacteria; phylum Pseudomonadota; class Gammaproteobacteria; order Steroidobacterales; family Steroidobacteraceae; genus CAIKZZ01. Next base: position 9,306 of record CAXBRZ010000011.1, read on the forward strand.
GAAGACACCAGGGCAGCACTGGAACTCCGCCTTGAGGATGCGTACCGCGGCGTCAGCCGGGAGATCAGGGTGCGCGGCGCCGACGGGCAGGAACGTACGCTCAGGGTCACGGTGCCCGCCGGGGTTGTCGCTGGACAGGTGATCCGTCTGTCCGGACAGGGCGCACCGGGCCCCGGCGGCGCCGGTTCCCTGCTGCTTGAGGTTGCTCTCCTGCCGCACCCGCACTTCAGGCTCGAGGGCAGGGACGTCCTGCTCGACCTGCCTTTGGCACCTTGGGAAATGGCATTGGGGGCAACGGTGTCCACACCCACCCTGGCCGGTCCGGTCGAATTGCGCGTGCCGGCAGGCGCCAGGGCGGGTCAGAAGATGCGGCTGCGCGGCCGTGGTTTTCCGGGTGATCCGCCGGGGGACCAGTACGTCGTCCTCAGGGTCGTCACGCCGCCGGCGGATACTCCCGAATCACGGTCATTCTATGAGGAGATGGCGCGGCGCTTCGATTTCGATCCTCGCGCCGACTTGCGCTGAGGCATCAGGCGGCAACGACCCCAAAGAGGTGTCCGATCCCATAGGTGGCCGCCAAGGCGCAACTGCCGATGGCAACCATCCGCAGACCGCCCATCCATGCATTGCGACCGGAGAACAGGCTGACCGCCATGCCCACGCCAAACAAGACGACGAGTGTGCCACCGGCAGAGAGAACGGCGGCTGTGGCCACCGGCAGATGGACGAGGAACGGCATGAGCGGCAAAGCGGCGCCAAGGCCAAAAGCAACGAAGGACGAGATCGCCGCGCCGAGCGGTGAGCCAAGGTCATCGGGATTGAGGCCCAATTCCTCCCGCGCCAGTGCATCCAACGCCTTTTCAGGATCGCGTACCAACTCGCGCGTGATCTGGCGGGCCTGCTCGGCCGCCATGCCGCGGGCCATGTAGATCAGCGCCAGTTCCTCTGCTTCCTCTTCGGGATATTGGGCCAACTCCTCGCGCTCGAGACCGATCTGGTACTCGAACATGTCGCGCTGGGACCGCATCGACACGTATTCTCCGGCCGCCATCGCCAGTGCACCCGCGAGGAGCCCCGCGATACCACTTGCCAGCAGGGTTCGCGCATCGCCACCAGCACCTGCCACGCCGAGAATCAGGCTCGCGTTGGAGAGCAGGCCGTCGTTGATGCCAAACACCGCCGCGCGCAGATTGCCGCCACCGAAGCCACGGTGCCGCAGGCCCACGTCCTCGATCCGGGTGGGCATGGCATGTCCGGCCGGAGCGCTGCCGTAGACGGACAGGCCACGCAATTTCAGCGCGATCAGCGGTCCCTTCAGACGTTGCGGCCCGAAATGCCGGGTCAGCATCGCAACGAGGCGGGCACGCATGCCGGGATGAAATGCGGGTTCCGTGTCGGGCAACATGGCCGCCCACGTGGCGGCCTGATCCTCGGCGGCCGTTGCCAACGCATCAAACAGCGATTTTTTCGCCGGATCCGGTTCGGCCGCGGCCACCTCCCGGTACAGCCACGCGGACTGCCGCTCTTGGAACCAGCCTTCGCGGGCTGTCGCGGGGTCCGGTGAGGTCATGGCTGGCGGTGCTCCGACCCGACTACTGTGCCCGGTCAGCCTCGATCACCATACGCACCAGATGGGCCAGAGACGATGCACCCATCTTCTCCATCACGCGTGCGCGGTGGATCTCCACTGTTCGCTGGCTGACATCAAGGTCCCCGGCGATGACCTTGTTGGCTTTGCCCTTCGTGACCAGTTCCAGTACCTCGCGCTCACGCGGCGTCAGGTGGCCGATGCGTTGACGGATGGCGTCGCGCTCGCGCAGTCCGTTGCGGTTCTCGCGATCCTTTTCCAACGCCTGATTGATCCGGTCAATCAGGTCCTGGTCGCGGAAGGGCTTCTGGATGAAGTCCACCGCGCCATGTTGCATGGCTTCCACGGCCATCGGAACGTCGCCGTGTCCGGTGATGAACACGATCGGCACGATCGCGTGCATGTCGTTGAGCTTCTGCTGCAGTTCGAGTCCGCTCATTCCGGGCATGCGGATGTCGAGCACGAGGCTGCCGGCCCGGTCTGCATCATACGCGTCCAGAAACTCCTGGGCGGAGGCGAAGGTTTCCACCGGCAGGCCAACGGACTTGAGCAGCAGTCGCAGCGAGGTGCGGACAGCGTCGTCATCGTCAACCACGAAGACCGTGGAGGGCTTGTCTTTCGTCATCTTTCAGACTCCCACAAGTTGGGGCAGCGTAAAGTAGAAAGTTGTACCGCCACCCGGCGTCGGGCGATAGCTGAGTTTACCCCTATGGGCAGTGATAATGGACCGTGATATTGCGAGGCCAAGCCCGGTCCCCGTCTCCTTGGTGGTATAGAAGGGGTTGAACAGGTTCTGGGCAACGGATTCGGGTATCCCGCCGGCATGGTCCACCACAGCCACTTCGACCCCGTCGCCGAGTGGACGCGTGGAAATGGTCAGTTCCCGTAATGCGGTCGGGCATTCGCAGGTCGCATCGATGGCATTGCGGATCAGGTTCAGCAGCACCTGCTGCAGTTGCACCGGATCGCCGGCGACGAGCGGCGATGCGGGATCCAGCTGCAACACCAGGCGGACATCATTCACTCTTGCGTCCGGCACGGCCAGGATGCGGATGTCCTCGACCAGCCGGTTGACCTCGAGTTGCTCGGAATGTGCGGTGCGCGTTTTCACGAATGACCGCAAGCGGCGGATGACCTCGCCGGCCCGCAGCGACTGACTGACAATCTGCACGAGTGCGTCGCGCAGGTCGGTAGGGTCCGCCCCCCCGGGGGCATCCATCATGCGCACGGCGGCCTGCGCGTAGGTGGCGATGGCCGTCAGCGGCTGATTGATCTCATGGGCGAGTCCTGTGGCCATTTCACCCATCGTCGAGAGTCGTGCCACGTGCGTCAGGCGTTCCTGGCCGACGCGCAGTTCGTGCTCGGCGTGCTTGCGCTCGGTGATGTCCTGCAGGGTGCCGATGACGAGTTCTCCATCCGGGTGAGTCGTGATTGTGCCCTGAGAGTGGATATAGCGGAGTTCTCCGTCAGCGCGACGGATGCGGAATTCGAAATCGAAGCGCTTGAGTCCTGCCCGTGCCGCCGCCCATTCGCGGAAAAAATGTTCCCGGTCATCCGGGTGCACAATCGTCTCGGCGAACTCCGCCACCGTCATCGGGCTGTGCGTTCTTGGCAGCCCAAGCACCTCGTACATCTGTTCCGACCATTTCTGCGGGCCGTTGGGATGCACGATCTCGAAATTACCCAGGTGCGCAAGTCGCTGTGCGCTGCGAAGCAGCGCTTCACTCTGTCTCAGGGCATCTTCCGCCGTCTGCCTTTCGGTTATGTCCTCCCCGGAGGCCAGACAACCGATCGCCTGCCCCTGCGGGTCGAGAAGCGCGGTGGTCCGCCAGGCGATGAGCCGGCGTTCCCCGGATCGGGTCAGGATTTCGGCGCGGGACTCCGACTGGGGCGGCAGTTGCAGCGCCAGTTCCGCCGCAAAACGGGCGCGTCGGTCGGCGCGCACCGCGTCGGGAAGGCAGGTCTCAAACCAGTCCGAGCCCACCAGTTCCGCCTCGGAGTAGCCGAGGATCTCCTGGCCCCGCCGGTTGATCATCGTGACGCAGCCATGTTCGTCCAGTGCCAGCAGGATGACTTCGGCGACATCGAGGTAAGTCTGGGCACGGTCGCGCTCGAAGCGCAGTGCTTCTATGGCAGCCTTGCGTGTGGTGATGTCCTGAATGAAGCCAACGAAGCGGGCTGGCTCCGCCCCGCGGATCTGTCCCACCGACAGCGCGGCGGGAAACACGCTGCCATCGGCGCGTAAGGCCGCAATCTCGCGTCCGATCCCGATGATGCGGGCGCGACCCGTATTGAGATAGGCGCCCACATAGCTGTCGTGGGCGCTCCTGTAGGGCTCGGGCATGAGCATCGACACGTTCCGCCCGCGCACCTGCTCTTCGCTGTATCCGAACAACCGCTCTGCAGAGCGGTTGAACGTCATGATTTCGCTGCGGTGATTGATGACGATGACCGCGTCGACGGCGGCATCAAGCAGCGCTTCCAGTTCCTGCGCGGCATTCGTCGCCATTCGTGAGGTGTCATCAGCCAATACTGAACTCCGAGGCCACGCAATCACCGGCCTTCGTGATCAATCAGTAGTCATCCCTGTCGTCGTAGTCATCGTCGTCATCATCCTCATCCTCATCGTCATCCCAGTCGTCATCGTCGTCGTCTTCCTCATCTTCCCAGTCATCGTCATCGTCACCCTCGGAGCCCGACCAGCCCTCCGGTTCTTCGGCCTGATCCAGATCCATCTCTGCCCAGGTGTCGAGATCGATTTCCTCGACATCGCCGTCGACGTGCTGGATTTCCACCAGTTCGGAATCCTCGTCGACGGAGAGCACCAGGAATGACTCTTCCTCATCCAGATCCCGGTACCAGTTACCCACGACCGGTTCGTACTCTCTGCCCACGGTTCGGATCCTCGACAAACTAGTCAATGGGCGCGCCAAGCGTTGATCGCGTGGGCGTTCTTACGAAGGAGTGTAGGTCTTCCCCCCGCCTTAGGCAACGCGATGCGCCCCGACGGGGGCGTGTGCGCGTGACTACATGAGCGGGTGATGGTGCATGTGCATGTCCGGCCCCTCGGCCCCGTGCTGCACTGCGACCAAGCCGGTGGCAAGACCGAAAAGAACCAGCAGAACTCCGAGGGTCCGGCGTAGGGCCGGCCGCTGCAGCCACTGTGACAGTCGGGTACCCGCCAGCGACAGGCTGATGACTGCCGGGGTCGTGCCGAGCCCGAATACCAGCATGAACAGGGCGCCGGCCGGTGCCGAGGCCTGCGTGGCGGCCACCAGCAGCATCGACAAAACAAGGCTGCAGGGAATGAAAAGCCAGAGCAATCCAAAGAGGAAGGGCCGTGCGGTGGGTGGCGCCGACAGGGCGATGCGAACGAGCGGCGCAACCGCGCCGCGGATGGCGCGCCATGCCGGGGCCAGTGTTTTTTCTGCGCTGTGGATCCAGCCAAGCCCGAGGAGGCCAAGTCCCATCAGGCTCAAAAGGATGCCGGCGAGCAGGCGCAAGCCCACCGCCAGCGACGCCAATCCCAGGGTCTGCGGCATGCTCAGGGAGAGCCATGCGGCACACGCTCCGGCGAGGCCATAGGATGCGAGTCGTCCGGCGTTGAAAGCCAGCGCCACTTTGAGGTTCGGTTGCCCACCGGAAAGTTCCGGCGAGCCGAGCGCGAGGGTCAGCGGGCCGCACATGGCGGCGCAGTGGGCAGCGCCGCCTAGACCGGCCAGAACGGCGGTGAGCGATCCGCTCGGGAAGTTCACGGAGATTCCTCCCTTTCCTGCGGGCCTGCTGACGGCGAGTCTTCCGCCACGACAGACCAGCCCGGCGACTCGAGGTCATCAAACTGGCCATCACCCACGGCCCAGAAAAAGGCCCAGACGGCAAATCCGACGAGCACGAGTCCGAGCGGAATCAGCAGGAAGATAATGCTCATGGGACGAAGGCTACCTTTGTGGCACCGGCGACTGCATCCGGCGCTGTCGTCCGGGTCAGCCGCAGGGCGTTCAGCACCACGACGAGTGAACTGACCGACATTCCGACAGCCGCCAGCCACGGTGGCACCCAGCCAAGTGCGGCCACCGGCAACGCCACCACGTTGTAGACGGTGGCCCACACAAGGTTCTGGTGGATGATCCGAGTCGCACGACGCGCGGTATCGACCGCGAGGGGAAGTGTCGAAAGATTGCTGCGCAACGCCACCAGGTCCGCACTGGCTTGTGCCAGCGCAGAACCGGACCCCAGAGCCACCGAGACCGACGCGGCGCCCAGCGTCGGTGCGTCGTTGATGCCGTCGCCAACGGCGAGGACCCGATGTCCCCGGGCGGTCAGATCCTGCACCAACGCCAGTTTCTCGGCAGGCAGCATGCGCGCCTTTGCGTCATCGATCGATAGCTCGAGTGCGACATTGCGCACTGCCTCGGCGTGATCGCCGCTGGCGATGTGGGGAGTCAGTCCGCGCCCGCGCAAGGACGCCACGACCGCCCGGGCTTCCGGGCGCAGCGTATCGCCGAAATGCAGGGCTGCGCGCCAACCGGTTGCGGTGCCAAGGTACACGGAGGCTTCGCTCAGCGTGGTGGGGCGCTTTCCGGCAAGCGCCGTCACGAAATCTTCCGTACCGATACGGACGCGCTCGCCCGCCACCATGCCTTCGACTCCCTGGCCCGCGTGGATGACCACCTCACTGACCGAGACGTCACTGGGAACGGCGTCAAACGCCCGCGCGAGGGGATGTTCCGAAGCCCGTTCAAGTGCGGCGGCGACGGGGAGGATGTCCTGCGGGTTGCCGTTTAACGAGTCGACCCTCACAAGGCGCGGTGTCCCTAAGGTCAGAGTGCCGGTCTTGTCGAACACCACGTGGTCTGTCTGGGCCAGGGTCTCGAGCGCATCGGCCCGGGTGACGAGCAAGCCCTGTCGGGCGAGCAGGGCGGTTGCTGCGGTGACGACCGTCGGAGTTGCGAGGGACAGAGCGCACGGACAGGTGACGACAAGGACAGCCAGGGTTGCCTCGAACGCGCGCGAAGGATCAATCCACCACCAAACCACCGCGACTGCCATTGTACCGAGGAGCACGCGAGTGACGAACCAACTGGCGGCGCGGTCGGCGAGTCTAGCGATACGGGGCCTTTGTGCTTGTGCGCGTTCGAGCAGCCTGACGATGCCGGCGAGCACGGTGGACTGGCCGACCGCCGATAGCTCTACGACCACCGGTGAGCCCAGATTCATGGATCCAGCCACCACCGTGGCGCCGGGTACCTTGGCCACCGGCATTGATTCCCCGGTCAGTAAGGCCTCGTCCGCTTCCGTTGTGCCCTCGACCACCCTTCCATCCGCCGCAAAACATTCACCGGCCGGCACGAGAATACGATCCCCCGCCTGCAGCGTGCTGACAGCCACGCGTTCACGCTGCCCATCAAGTATGCGCATCGCCATGGATGGCACCAGACGAAGCAGCGCTTCTGCCGTGGATCCGGCGCGATGTCGGGCTCCCATCTCGATGTAGCGTGAGAGCAGCAGCAGAAAAATGAACATCGTGACGGAGTCGAAATAAATCTCGCCACGCTGGTTCAACGTGTTCCAAGCGCTGGCGACAAATGCCAGCAGGAGGCCAATCGAGACCGGTACGTCCATGCCCAAATGTCGACTGCGAATGGCCGCCAGCGCACCTTCAAAAAAGGGTCGTCCGGAGTACACCAGTACCGGCGCCGTGATCACCAGACAGGTAATGCGTAGATATTCGCGGATGATGGGATCCATGCCCTGATGTGCGCCGACATAGAGTCCCGTTGCGATCATCATCACTTGCATCATGCCAAAGCCCGCCACGGCGAGGCGCTTCAGCGCGCGGCGACGTTCACGGGTCGCGATCTCAAGCGTATCCGCGGCACCGAGCACATGCGGGCGATAACCCAGCGAGGCGATCGTGCGCAGAATGGACGACAAGCCGATCCGGTTACGGCGAAATACGATCTGTGCCCGACCCGTTGCCGGATTCATGTCGGCACGGACGATGCCTGCCAACCGCTTGAGGCGTTCGCCGATCAGCCAGCTGCAGGCGGCGCAGCGGGTATCTTCGATGAGGAGATTGACGACGGCATGGCCGTCTTCCTGCCCGAGCAGGGGAGCGCTGATGTCGGGCCGGTCGTACGTGGACCACACATCCTCTGCGGCTTCGCTCGGTTTGGGTGCTGCGGCCGTCCGGAAGCGATAGAAGTCAGCAAGCCCGGCCTCGCTGATCAACTCCGCAGCGGCAACACAGCCCAGACAGCAGACTGCCTGTGGTGTGCCTGCGACGTCTGCAGTGAAGGTGGCGCCTGCCGGTATCGGTTCGGCGCAGTGGAAGCACGTCCGCGCCTGGGTCACGATGCAGAACCGGGGACAAGCTCCAGAGTTGTCGGCATATCCGAAAAATCGCCGCGCAGACGCCAGCTTCGGTCGCGAGGCGAGATTTCAAGATACCAGTGCCCTGAAGGCAAATGCGGCAGTGTCGCCACATAACGGCCGTCCTGCTCGCGCGACAGAACCACCAGTTGGTCAAGCTCGGCGCGCGTGGCATGTGAGAGCAGGGCGACAAGGGTGCCTGGCGCCTCCGCTGCCGCGAGTTTCAGCGTCACCGTGAGACGATCAGCTGCGATGGATACCGTCGCTTCTGCGCCGATTCTTGCCGCGGCGAGATCGCGGGCGGGATCGTGCTGAATGGCAAGGCCTTCTTTGCGGAATTCGTCCGAGACCAGGGTGTCCTTGTGCCGGCTGGCGATCACCACGGTGGAGACGCCGGCGATGACCGTCAGCACCGGAATGCCAACGACCAGCCACATGAACGGCACGGTGAACCACGCGCGGGCGATCTTGGGTTGGGGTTCGTTCATGCAAGACTCACGGCGGGGCGATGAAACGGGCCTTCTCGGACAGCAGTGCCTTGCCGGTCACGGCGTCTGTCAGCACGAATCGTAGCGTATGCCCGCCGTGCATCGCACCTGCGGGGGCCTCAATCCGGATGGCTGTGGTGTAAACCTCGCCACCTGCCACCTGCCAGCGCGGGGTGCCTCCATCAATCGAGGCCTCCTGGATGCCGTCAATGGACAGCGTGAAGGCACGAGGCCGAGTTTCTTTGTTCAGCACACGCAGCAGGTACACATTCTCGATCTCGCCGTGTGATGTTTCACGATAAAGGGCATTGCGGTCCCTTATGACGTCGAGGTCTGCGGTCTTGCGGTTGAGAAGTGCGACAACACCCACTACAAAAATGAGCGACAGAAGCGTTGCGTATACATACGTTCTGCCGCGCAGCACCTTGGTGGGTTTCCCGTCCAGCGCATGCTGCGTGGTGTAGCGAATGAGGCCGCGCGGATAGCCGACCTTGTCCATGACGGAGTCACAGGCATCGATGCAGGCGGCGCAAGCAATGCATTCGTACTGCAGTCCTTTGCGGATGTCGATTCCTGTCGGACAGACCTGCACGCAGACCGTGCAATCAACGCAGTCACCCAATGCCTCCGTCGACCTGTCCGTCGTGCGGGCACGGGCGCCACGAGGCTCGCCGCGCTTCTGGTCGTAGGTGATGATCAGGGTGTCCCGGTCGAACATGGCGCTCTGAAAGCGCGCATAGGGGCACATGTACTTGCAGACCTGCTCGCGCATGTAACCGGCGTTGGCGTACGTCGCGCCTGCGTAGAAAAGCGTCCAGAACAGTGGCCAGCCATTGATGTGTGTGGTGAGGAGCTCTTGAACCAGAGTCGTCACCGGAACGAAAAATCCGACGAAGGACACGCCGGTCCAGAAAGAGAAAGTGAGCCAAATCGCCTGCTTTAGAACCTTCTTGGCCGTCTTGTCAGCGGTCCATCGGGACTTCTGCAGTTTGATGCGCTTGTTCCGGTCCCCTTCCACCCATCGCTCGATCCAGAGAAACACCTCAGTCCAGACGGTCTGCGGACAGGCATAGCCACACCAGAGCCTGCCTGCCAGGGCGGTGAAGAAGAACAGGGATAGGCCCAGCAGGATCAAAAGCCATGTCAGGAAAATGAAGTCCTGCGGCCAGAGCACGAGTCCGAAGATGTAAAACTTGCGAGCCGGCAGGTCGAACAGCACCGCCTGTCTACCGTCCCAGGAGAACCATGGGACGAGATAAAAAAGCCCGAGCAGTACGAAGACGGCCAGACGCCGAAGCCTCGAAAATCGTCCGCTGACATCCCGCGGGTGGATTTTTTCATGCTTGGCGTAGAAAGAGACGACCTCTTCCCGCGGATGCTGGGGCGCCGGATGTTCAGAGACGGTCATGCTCGAGGCCTGTCAGGGACTATCAGGGGCTGCCCTCGGTGCGTGCCAGATACAAGGTCAGGGCACTCGAGAGCGTGGAAAATGCCCAGAAGAAGAAGAAACCCAGGGCGTATCCGGCATTGTGGTTGGAGATCAGTTCGGCCAATGCGGTGCCTTCACCCAGATACACCGGATCAAAGATCGCGAAAAACACTATGGTCTGTACCGCGGCAGCCAAAAACGACGGCCACAAGACCATGGCGACGTCGCGCCCGACGCGGCTGAGGCCGCGTCGGGGAGCAGATTCCGCATCTTCCTGTCCCGGCAAGGCCATTACGGTGTTGCCGGAGGCGGGGCGAGACTATAAATGTAGGCAGCCAGCAGCCGGACTCTCTGCTCGCCGAGCAACTCTCCCCAAGCCGGCATACGGTTTTGCCGTCCGTTGGCAACCGTTTCGGTAATGGTGTCCAGCGAACTGCCGTAAATCCAGTAGTCATCGGTGAGATTGGGGGCGCCGAGCAGAGGATTGCCCTTGCCGTCGGCACCGTGACAAGTTGCGCAAATTGTGGCGAATTTTTCGGCTCCAGCTGCTGCCGCCTTCGGGTCTGCGGCGGCCTTGCCCGACAGCGTCGTGACGTAGTTCGCGACCTGTACGACGCCGTCGGCACCCAGGGCATCCTTCCAGGCAGGCATGACTCCCTGTCGGCCAGCCGTGATCGTGGCGAGAATGGTGTCCTCAGACCGTCCCCAGCTCAGGTTCGGATTGGTGAGGTTGGGAAATCCCTTGGCTCCATGGGCGTCCGAACCATGACAGGCGGCGCAATTTGCCGCGAAAAGGTTCTTGGCGATCCGGATGGCATCCGGATCGGCGGACAGTTCCGCGATCGACTTGCCGTCGAATTTGGCAAATTCCCGGGCGACGACCGCGTCGGCATCCGCCTTCTGCGCTTGCCACTGGCCAGTCGATGACCAGTCCAGCAGGCCTTTGAAGCTGCCGAATCCGGGGAAGAGAACCAGATACACCAGCGCGAAAACGATCGAGCCGTAGAAAACTCCCAGCCACCAGCGAGGCAGCGGGTTGTTGTATTCCTTGAGATCGCCGTCCCACGTGTGGCCTGTCGTCTCCGGGCCTGCGGGCTGATCACTCTTTTTACCCGTGGAGGTGGCATACAGCAGCCAGCCAATGAACACGATATTTGCGGTCACGAGTCCCATGACCCAGAGATTCCAAAAACCGCTCATGACTGTGCTCCCGACGTAACGTCCGAATCCTCTTCCAGCGGCAACCGGGCGGCCCGGTCAAAGTCCGGGGTGCGGCGGCGGCTGTAACCCCATGCGACGACGCCGATGAAGGCCATCATCGATACCAGGGTCGAAATGCCGGCGACCCAACCGTATGTGACCGGATCCATGATTATTTCACCCAGGTCTTGGAAGCGATGCCGAGCGATTGCAGGTAATCGATCAGGGCGTCCTGTTCGGAATGACCGGCGACAGCGTCGTGTGCGGCGGCAATCTCTTCGTCGCTGTAGGGAACGCCCACAGTGCGCATCGCACGCATCTTGGCGGCGGTACCGTTGGCGTCAACCGGAGTCGTGGCCAGCCACGGGAAGCCCGGCATGTTGGACTCGGGCACCACATCGCGCGGATTGTTGAGGTGGGCACGGTGCCATTCTTCTGAATACCGGCCGCCTACCCTCGCAAGGTCGGGTCCCGTACGCTTGGAGCCGAACTGGAATGGATGGTCATAGACGGATTCGCCGGCCAGCGAATAGTGACCGTAACGTTCTGTCTCGGCACGCATGGGACGGATCATCTGCGAGTGGCAGTTGTAGCAGCCTTCGCGCAGGTAGATGTCGCGCCCTTCCAGTTGCAGAGCGGTGTAGGGCTTGACACCGGGGGCAGGTTCGCCGACCTGGCCGGTGAAGTAGAGCGGGACAATCTCGACCAGACCGCCGATGCTGATCACGATGGCGGTCAGGACGCCCAGCAGGCCGACGTTTTTCTCGATCTTTGCGTGGTTCATGGTTGTGCTTCCAGATGCAGAGTGACGTCAGCCGATCAGTGGGAGGGAGCCGGGACCGGTTGTTCGGCGGTCGAGGCCTTGGCCGAGGAAATGGTCTTCCAGATGTTGTAGGCCATGATGAACATGCCTCCAAACACCAGAAGTCCGCCCGCAAGTCGCACTGCGTAGAACGGGTAGGTCTGCTTGAGCGATTCGACAAACGTATAGGTCAGGGTGCCGTCGGCGTTCGTGGCGCGCCACATGAGACCCTGCATCACACCGGCGATCCACATGGAGGCAACGTAGAGGACCACGCCGATCGTCATGGTCCAGAAGTGGATGTCGATCAGCCGCTTGCTGTGCATCTCGGTGAGACCGTAGAGGCGTGGTATGAGCGCGTACAGCGCGCCGATCGAAACCATCGCCACCCAGCCCAGTGCGCCGGAATGAACGTGTCCAATGGTCCAGTCGGTGTAGTGGGAGAGTGCGTTGACCGTTTTGATCGACATCATCGGCCCTTCGAAGGTCGACATGCCGTAGAACGAGAGCGAAACAATCAGGAATTTCAGGATGGGGTCGGTTCTGAGCTTATGCCACGCTCCCGAGAGCGTCATGATGCCGTTGATCATGCCGCCCCAAGACGGAGCGATCAGGATCAGCGAGAAGATCATGCCCAGCGACTGAGCCCAGTCCGGCAGGCTCGTGTAAATCAGGTGGTGCGGCCCTGCCCACATGTAGACCGAAATCAGTGCCCAGAAGTGCACCACGGAGAGGCGGTAGGAGTACACCGGCCTGCCAGCCTGCTTCGGTACGAAGTAATACATGATGCCGAGGAAGCCGGCCGTCAGGAAAAATCCGACGGCGTTATGGCCGTACCACCATTGCACCATGGCATCTACGACGCCCGGATAGACCGAGTAGGACTTCCAGAGCGAGACGGGAATTTCGGCGCTGTTGACGATATGCAGAACCGCAACCGTGATGATGAACGCGGCGAAGAACCAGTTCGCCACGTAGATGTGCTTGACCTGCCGCTTGACGATCGTGCCGAGAAAGACGATCGCATAGGCGACCCAGACCACTGCGATGGCAAGGTCGATCGGCCACTCCAGTTCTGCGTATTCCTTGCCCGAGGTGATCCCGAGCGGCAGGGTGATGGCAGCCGCCAGAATGATGGCCTGCCAACCCCAGAAGGTGAAGGCTGCCAGCTTTCCGGCGAACAGCCGGGTATGGCAGGTGCGCTGGACAATGTAATAGGAGGTTGCGAAAAGGGCGCTGCCCCCGAAAGCGAAGATCACCGCGTTGGTGTGCAGCGGTCGCAGGCGCCCGTAACTGAGCCAGGGAATGTCGAAATTGAGGGCCGGGAAGAGCAACTGGGAAGCGATGATGACGCCTACCAGCATTCCGACGATGCCCCAGACGACGGTCATGAGGGCGAACTGTCTGACGACGGTATCGTTATAAGTGTCAGCGCGTTGCATGTGGGTTCCGTTCCGAGGTGGGAAGTAACGGGAAGCAGGGTGCAGCGTACCGGGATGGCTGCGGCAGACCCATACGCAAAAAACGCAAGAAGCGGCGCCAGTTGCTTGGTGAATCCGGTGCACAGCCCTTGTCCATGGCGCGGTGAGTCGGACACTCTGAAGTGTTCCCGG
>CAXBRZ010000012.1:0-20272 GCA_963978075.1 uncultured bacterium
GGTGGCGGTACGGCAGCCGTATTTGCCGTGATGGCAGGCATTGCCACTACCACCAAGCGTGACCTGTCCAGCCTGGGGAAATTCCTCACTGTGGGTGCCGTGGTGCTGATGGTGAAGTTGCTTCCGGCAGTTGGAATGTAAGCGTTCACCGTACCACCTGTTACTGAATAGTTGGTACTGGCCGATAGGATCTCAATACCTCCCGCGCCGTTGCTCGTGGGTTGACCAACATTCAACGTTCCGGGGATGTCCTCCTCCCGCACGAGCCTGCCAAGCCGGAAAAGGCTGGTCGAGGTTGGAAAGGAGCCGATCCCCAAGGCATCGAAAAAATCGGTCACAAGACCGATGGCAAACTCCCAACGGCTGGGCCAGCGTTTATCGGGATGGCAACGCATGCTGATCACCCACGCCACCAGAAAGACCAGCGACAAGGCAATGATCAGCGTGAGAACGGCAAGCCGGATTACTTCCACGAGAGGCTCCTTGGGAGAGTGGCCTCAGCCTCAAGCAACGGGCAATCCCTCCGCACGCCAGCGCAGCATCCCACCGTTCAGGTTGGCCACCTTCTTGTGACCCGCCTTGAGAAGCATTTGGCTCGCCTGCGCCGATCGGGTGCCCGAGCGGCATACCGTGACGACGGGCCGGTTGGGATCCAAAGAACCCATGGCCGCCGCGAGTTCTGACATGGGAATCAGGCGGGCGTCCCGAAGATGGCCAAGCGCATCGTCGAATTCTTCCGCTTCGCGCACGTCGACCAACTGGTAGTCCTGCAGGTGTTCGGCGAGGGCCAATGGCTCGATTTCCGCAATGCCGGCAAAGGTGTACCGCACAGGCCCCCAGGCCTCTGTCCGAGCCGCGTCGGTGACCGACGCATCCTGTCCGCAGCGCAGATTGGCCGGAACGGCGATATCAATGAGTTTCGGGTGAGGAAGGCCCAGATTGTTCATGTAGCCGGCGAAATCCGCCTCGCTGGCCTGTCCCCCGAGGCGCGGGTTGTACTGCCTCTCTTCCACTACGCTGGTCACGGTCAGGCCTCGATAGTCATGGCCCGGGTACAGGAGGCACTGACCCTGCAGGGTGAATATCTGCTCATGGACCGATCGATACAGCCGCGCCGGCGACCCTTGCTGGAAGTCCGTACGGCCGCAGCCGCGGATCAGCAATGCATCCCCCGTAAAAGCCGCAGATTGGTCATCCAGCACGTAGGTCACGCAGCCGTTGGTGTGGCCCGGGGTTGCCCGGACTTCGAGATAACGCTCACCGAACGGCAGGCGGTCTCCCTGACGCAGGGCGAGATCCATCCCTTGCGCACCGGCAGCGGCGCTCACGGCAATCCGGCTGCCCCATTCCTGTTTGAGCAACCAGGCGCCCGTCACGTGATCGGCATGGGCATGCGTCTCGGCAGTCACTGCAAGACGCAAGCCCAACTCCCGCAGCAGGGCGCTGTCACGTCGAACCTGTTCAAGCACAGGATCAATGAGGATCGCCTCACCGCTGGCAGAATCACCCAGCAGGTAGGTGTAGGTCGATGACACCGGATCGAATAACTGCCTGAAAATCATCACG
The DNA here is from genome assembly GCA_963978075.1 of uncultured bacterium. Lineage (GTDB taxonomy): Bacteria > Pseudomonadota > Gammaproteobacteria > Steroidobacterales > Steroidobacteraceae > CAIKZZ01. The sequence goes on from CAXBRZ010000012.1 coordinate 1,567, forward strand.
CTCCACCCCCGCAAACGGGAAAACCGTCCGAACAGTCACTTGGCCCTTGACGGCTACTGTACCCGACTGACCGTCCGCGCCGACCGCGAAACGCCGGACCCGCCGGATCATGACAAATTTATTGCATTAGAATGACGACGGGCCGGTCGCAAGACGCGATCGGAATCCCTTCCCACTTATGTCGAGCACCTCGTCCGCATGCCACTGCCCGGCGCAGAACCTGCCCTGCTTACACTGAACGCGCTGAAGGTTCGGCTGCGCTCGATTGCCAAAATCCTGTGGATCCCGTGGACACTGCAGCTCGCCTTCGGGCTTGTCTGGCTGGAGGGTCCGGTATCGTCGCTTCTGGGCGGCATGCTCCTCGCAGTGCCCTTTGTGGGCGTGATCGTGCTTGCCGTGACGCATCTGGAATCCCGCTGGGCACGGACTTCGCTGCTGGCCGTGCTGAGCGTCACCAACTATGCCCAGTACGCATTCGCCTCGTTCTACGGTCGGTTCATAGGATCCGGCGAACTGGCGCTCATGGCATCCAACAGCGCCACCGAACTGGCACGCAGCGTGCGTCTCTACTTCAGTCCGATGGCGCTGCTGGCGTCTCTCGCCATCGCCATCGCCTACGCTTTCCTGCCCATGCGTTCGCATGCGACCGTCCGGCGTACCCGGTGGGCGACCTTCTGTGTACTGACCGCGATCGCATGGGGCATTGGAACCGATGGTTTTGCGGATCGTCTGCCCACCAGCAGTCCCGAAATGGCCTTCGTCCAGGCCCAATGGAGGGCTGCCTCGAGCAGGATGCACCGTTGGCTGCACGGAGGGTGGGTCCGCAATGCCGCGCCGCGACCGGATCATGCGCCCGCCCCGTTCGACATCATCTACCTGATCGGAGAGAGCCTGCGCGCCGACCGGTTCCCAGGCGGCCATTACGCCCGTCATGTCACCCCTTATCTCGATTCCCTCACCCTGCCGCACGTGACCTACGCCAATGTGACGAGCCACGGGGACTGCACGGGCCGCTCGGTGCCCTACCTGATGGTCTCGCCCGTGATGCCGTTCTTCCGCACCCTGTACACCCAGCCAACCCTCTTTGATTACGCAAAGGGTGCCGGCTTCAGAACTTCCTTCATCTACTCAAACGAGAACGAATGGCTGGAATTCAGGAACGGCAGCATCGACAACCTGCAGCAGCACGTCGAGTTCACCTCCGGCATGGAAGAATGGAACTACCGGAGCGATCACAGCATGCTCGAGTCGATCGGCAATTCCGCCAACCAGCCGGGTCGACAGTTTCTCGTCATCGAGACTTACACCAGTCACTGGCCGTACGGTGAACGCTACCAAACCTGCACGGGGTGCCGGATCTACAGGCCTGACAACGTCGGTCGCCCGGTCCCGTTTTCCTCGGCTTACCGTACACAGATCGTCAACAGTTATGACAATGCGCTCGTGTACTTTGACCAGTTTGTCAGCAAGCTGGTGACCTCACTGAAGAAGCCGACCCTGATCGTACTCACAAGTGACCATGCCGAATCACTCGGTGAACGTGGCATGTGGGGACATTGCTCGGGTCAGCCCGAACAGTTCTCGGTCCCGCTCATGGTGATCGCGACGGACAAGTCGGTTGCAGACGCCGCCGGATTTGCGGCGCTCGCAGAAAACGTCGATACGCCGGTAAGTCACGCGAACATTTTCCCGACCCTGCTGGAGTACCTCGGTTACTCGCCGGGTCTGACCGGCTATCGCTACAGTTCCAACCTTCTGCATGTGAATGCAGGCGCAGCCAAGGACCGCCAGGTGCTCGTGTCGGAAATAGGCAGCGGCATCGAACCGGTCGAGTTTTCGCATGTCGACGCTCACGGCGCCATCACGTCGCGGCAGTCGATCGCCCCCTCCCCCTAGACGCGGGGGCGATGCCGGCGCAATTTATGAACCCGATCCGGCGACGATAGGCACAGAGGAGAAGGCATGGTTCGGGCAGTGGTCGGGATGGTCGAGCACGGCAACGCGGTCATTCTGGTGACGCTGGATGCCGAGGCGACGCTTTTGGACCGTAGACGCGCGGATCTCACGCGGGGACTGCCGACCCATCCCTATCATCACGAAGGTGCCTGGGCGGTTGGCCGGTATCTGGAGAGTCCTTGGGCACGGCCGGTCACCCTGACCGAGGCGCTGACCTTGGTGGAGACTGTGACCACCGCGGCACTCGAAGGAGCGCGACAGTGTCTTGAGCAATTGGCTGCAGCGATTCCGGCACACTTGGATACCATCGCCATCCGCACGTGTCCTCCGCTGCCGCCCTCGGTCGAGGAGCGCATTCGCGACAACCGCACTCAGGTGATTGCAGACTCCGTGATGTACCGGATGGCCACGGCGACGGCCGCCAAGGAACGTGGCTGGCGCGTGGGGTGGTATGACCGGAAGAACGTCATGGGCCAAGCGGCGGCCGCACTCGACGTGGCGGACATCACCCCGATACTCGATGCGCTCGGAAAGCGCGCCGGCCCGCCGTGGCAGGCCCAGCACAAGTTGGCGGCCGCGGCGGCGCTGTCGCTCTTGCCGTCACCTGATCCCACGCCTCGTAAGGCCTGAGGCTGCCGCGAATTTTCGTTGTCAGAATTTTCGGCTTAGGCCGACGTATACGCCGTGAGGCATCGCCCGCAGGACGAACGGTGTTTCGGGATTGCGCTGCATCCACCAACCGGCTGCCGTTCCGATTGCCCAGCCGGCAATCACGTCGGATTGCCAATGCGCCTGCACCTTCATGCGGGCAATTCCGTCATAGAGGGGCAGCAACTCAAGCGCCACAATCCACGGCTGGTCGTGAACATATTCGAGGATCACCGGCGTCACAACGGCACTTGCGAGCGCGACTTCGCCGCTCGGAAAACTCTGGTTTCCCTTACCTTTGAACCAAAGGTCCGGATTGCCACCCGAATCGATCGGCCTTACCCGTGAGAAACCGACCTTCAACGCCTCGCTGGCGACGCCGGACACCACCGACGCATCAATGGACTTCCACAGCGTCCGCCCCAAACGGGAGTCGCCGCCTTCCCAGACCGCGCCGGAGACCTCGGCGAGCAAAAGACCGTATTGCAGACCCAATTGGTACTTCCGGGCCCAGATTCCGGAATTGTCGTAATCAAGACGAGAGTCGATTCCCAAGGGTCCGCCACCCGCGAACGCAGAGGGCGTTACCATGGCCAGAAAAAAAAGGCTGCAGGCCAGATGCGCGGCATGCACAGAAAATCTAGGCTTTGTTACGTTCATATACGCATCTTATTCACAATGGATAGGCGCCGCCATCGCGAGGCGGTCATGGTTGGCAGGTCAGACATGAACACAGAATGAAGAGGCGCAGAAAAACCGACCTTGTACCGCCAAGTATGCATGCAAGAACGAGCCGACATTTCCGCACGCGGATTGGCAGATTCCATACCAAACTCATTCGAATCCGCCATTTCTCGGACGAATGCCGACCTGCCACCGACGCTCTTGATCAGGGCATACGGACAGCGGTGTCGCTATTTCTCTGCGGGGTCAGTTTTGGCGGGCTCTGCTGCAGCGGGCGGCGGAATCTGCTCCTCGTCCTTGATAAGCCCAACGCCGAATCGCGTACCGCCGTGAGGCGATGGGGTGAAAGAAATGCGATATCGCACGGTGGTTCCGCAGCGATCCACCGTCCACCGTTCAACCCAAGGATCAATGTTGCGCTGAGCGGGTGGAGTAGTGACTTCCGTATCCACGATTCGCCAGCTTTGACAGCCAGCGCCAAAAACCATCTCCTGTATCTGAACGATTCCAAGCACGTCTTTCTTCAGCTTGGCATCAGCAATGGAGGCGCCGGGTAGGCCATTCTCGGCTCCAGTCGATGTGGGCGACTGCAAGAGCAACAGGCCAAGAATCATGGTGCGAGACCACGACATACAGACGCCACTTGCGAGATTCATGAGCGCCTCCTCAAGACATCGTTCCCGTGGAAAAAATATATGCCGAGTCCCCGAGGGGCATTAGGGATTTCCACGTCATGTGGTTATTGTCGCTGGCCTTCCCGCTGCCTTGGCGCGAAACCCATCGGTCCTCTGCACGGAATCTCCGACCACAGCCAGCCTCAATGATGCCGTCGTTTATCTGGCGTAGATTTGAAGTCTGTTGGGATGGGTTGGGTCTGTACATCGCCGATAGACAGATGCGGCACAACGACCGCAGCGTCGTGCCCACGACCGGCGCGGAAAACCGACTGATCTCTGCTGAAGGGATGGTGGCCAGGGACAGAATCGAACTGTCGACACGCGGATTTTCAGTCCGCTGCTCTACCAACTGAGCTACCTGGCCATTCAGGTCCGCAAGATGAGCGGGCCGGGTATTAGATGCGGTCGGCGCGCCGACGTCAACCCCGTGCCTCCTTAGCCACCCCATCCGTATCGCCCAAAACCCGCTCGTCGGGCGGCGATCGGCCTGCATTGAACTTGACGCAGACCCGCCTGAAACCCTACTCCAGTTAGCACCATAAAGAGCCTCGTGGGCAGGGCCTGCCCGAACCTTGGCAAGGGCGGGCGTCCTCCGAAGCGCGCGAGGCCGGCGGGATGGCCGCGCCGACCCCCTTCTGGACTCAGAACCTCTGGCTGAAACTGAGCCCGACCAATCTCGGACGCGTCGGGATCACATTGACAAGCTGACAGACCGACGGCGTGCAACTGGTGTAGCGAATCAGCTGGCCGCGTGAGTCGAAGGCATTGCTGACGAAGAGCTCTGCCGACCAGCTGTCCTTCGCCGCGCCAAACGCCAGATCCACCGTCCCGAAGGCGGGCTGGTTGCCCACGATGGCCTGGTCTGCCGTCTTCAGCGCCGCGAGCGCATCCGACTGGTAGACCCCTGCCACCTGCGAGTGCCAGCGGTATTCCCCCATATTCCACTCGTAGCGAGCGATCAGGTTGCCCTTGAACTTCGACGATACCGGCAAGCGGGCTCCTGCCGGAGCAAACACCGTATTGGGCTGGCCTTTCAGCGAGGGTTCGGTGCAGGTCAGCGTCGGGCTCGGGTAGTGGCAGACGTTGGTGAGCAGCTTGCTGTCGAGGAACGTCGCCGACGAGCTGATCGTAAGGCCACGGTTCACCTTGAAGTGCACCTCGGCTTCCAGGCCCTTGATCTCGGCGCGGCCCGCGTTGATCACGACGTTGACACCGTTCGGCCCCGGGTAGGCGAACTGCGCGTCGTTCCAGCGCTCCATGAAGACCGCGGCATTGATACGCAGGCGGTGATCCAGCCACGTGGTCTTTGTGCCGATTTCGTAGTTGGTCAGGAAGTCCGGGTTGTAGGGTGGGACGTTGAGGAGACGGTTGACGCCGCCCGGCCGGAACCCGGTCGAGGCCGTGGCATAGACCATCCGGTCATCATCAAACTTGTAGGTGAGATTGATGCGATGCGTCTCGCCGGACTTTGCACCCCGGTTGAGCAGGTTCTTGCACGGCAGGTTCGGATTGCTGGCGTCGATGGGCGTGAAGCAGATGTTCTCGCCCGTCCACGGACTGTCAGCCGTCGGGAATGTCGCACCGAAGCCGGCAAAACCGTCGACCGTGTTGTCGTAGTGGTAGCCGCGAATGCCGCCCGTCAGTGCCAGCTTGCTTGTGATGTCGTAGGTAAAGTCGGCAAAGAGCGCCTTGTCCTTGTCCACACGCATGGCGCGCTGGTACCACACCGTTCCCACCTGTCCGCCGACAGACAGCTCCGGCGCAAGCCCCGGCACCACGTAGTTGTACTGCAGACTGTCCGTCTGGCGCTCATAGAACACGCCGACGGTGCCATGAAGGCGCCAGCTTGACGGGGTCGACAGCCGGACTTCGTGCGACTGCTTGGTGAAGTCATTGAAGCCGGTGTAGTACTGCGCCTTGCTGACGTCGTAACCGTTCTTGTCACGGAAATTGTCGGCGTAATAGGCAGGGTTATAGGCGTAGAGAACGTCATAGAAGAAGGTGTAATCCGAGTAGTCGCTCTGCTGGTACTCGTGCCGCTTGATGAAGCCGCCGGCGTAGGTGAGATCAAGGTCCGCCACCTTGCCCTCGACGATGAGCGTGCCCATCGTGAAGCGGTCGGTGTTGATGTCCGGGTAGTAGCGGGACGTATTGAGGTCCCCGTTTCCACCGAGCGTCATGGTCGGCCCCGACGAGCCATCCGGGAGGGTCGGTGTCACAGTCACGGCTTCCGGCGTGTACGCCCACTGGCCATGGGCCTTCATGTCCTGGGTCATGACCATGGCCGTCGCGGTCCAGCGGTCATTGATGTCGAACTTGACCGCGGCGCGTCCGCCGGTCGTATCCGTATAGTTGGAGTTCTTCTCCACCAGCGCCGCGTTGTCACGCTGATAGCCGATGCCGAGCGTGTTGGGGCCGCCGTTGTACTCGGTGGGATTCGAGCCAAGGACGTAGGTCGGGTCCGCCGGATTGCCCGGGCCCATGTAGTACTGGGTGGAGCCGCGGACATTGTTGATAAAGCCCGGATCCCTCACCTTCCAGCCGACAAGACGAATCGCCGTCTTCTCGTTGACCGGCAGGTTCACATACCCTTCCAGTTTTCCACCCTGGCCGCCCTTCGTATAAGTCTCGCCGGTGATGTCGTAGCCGGCCTCGAAGTGCGACGGGTCGGGCTTGTTGGTGATCAAACGCATCGTGCCGGCCATGGAACTCGCACCGAACAGCGTGCCTTGCGGACCGGAGAGCGCCTCGACGCGGGCCATGTCGTAGACATGGATGTCGAGGTTGTTGGCGATGGTCGTGACCGGCATTTCATCGAGGTACAGGCCGACCAGTGGCTGGGACCCGAGGTGAATGCCGTCGCCACCATTCGTTACGCCGCGCACATACAACTGCGCCTGGCCAGGGCCATAGGACTGCACCGACAAACTTGGCAGGTAGCGGGCGTAGTCATCGAAACTACCCACCTGCAGATCGGCAAGCTTCTTCGAGTCGATGGCTTCGATGCTGATGGGGACTGCCTGGATGTTTTCCTCACGCTTCTGCGAGGTCACGATGACCTCGTCCAGCATGGAGGAGCCTGCCGCAGACGGAGCCTGCTGCCCTTGCGCAAGACCAACGGCCAGAATCGATGATGTGGCCACAAAGACGGGCCGGAGCGCCGGCATGGCGACGGATTTGATTTTCATAATGAGCCCCCTGACGCAGTGTGATGCCGACCGTCGGCATCGCCCTCTGCCCTGAGTATAGGGGGTTAATCCGGGCAATAAAAACAGGGCCTGCCCTGGACGCCATCAGCGCGTTCAACCCCGCGGCGGAACGTACCCCTCGGGGCGCGCGGCGCCTTCGCCGAACAGGAACTTCTGCATTTCCTCGACTAGGAACTGCCGGTGCTTAGCGTCGATCGGAGTCAACCGGTATTCGTTGATCAGCATGGTCTGGTGGTCCACCCACTTCTGCCAGCCTTCCTTGGAGATTTCCCGGTAGATGCGCACCCCGAGTTCTCCCGGATAGGGCGCATAGCCAAGCCCCTCGGCTTCCCGCCCCAACACCTTGCACTGCACTCGTCTGGACATCGTCTGACTCCCGGTTCCACGCGCGTCGGATCACCGCGTGCGAAGACCCTTCACCACAGCGGCCGTCGGCGCCGCAAGGCCAAGCGGCGCCGGCCGATCAAGGTTGTACCACGTCTCGTTCTTGCCAGGCAGGGCGCCCTCTCCATCACAACACCACGGCTGGATGAGGAGTTCGAAGTGCGTGAAGGCATGCCGGATCGGCGCAAGTGGCTGCAACGCCTGCTTGGGTCGACCGGTACGCTCGGCCGCCATCTGCGCCACCGCCTCGGCATCCGCCGCCTCGAGGAAGCCATGCAAGCCTCCCCACACGCCGCGCGCCGGCCGGCGCGACAGGAGCACAGACCCGGCGTTTTCCAGCACCAGCCAGTGGACACGCCGCTCGGGACGGTGCCGGACTTTCCTGGGCGTGGGCAGGAGAGCCTGTCGACCTTCCTGGCGAGCCACGCAGTCCGCCCGGACCGGGCACGCATCGCAGCGGGGACGCGTGCGGGTACACAGCGTGGCGCCCAGATCCATGATCGCCTGGGTATAGTCCGCCGCCCGAACGGCAGGGGTCAGGTGTTCGCTCAACTGCCAAAGGCGGGCCTCCACCTCCGGGCGGCCCGGCGCACCCTCGATCGCCGCCCAGCGCGCCAACACCCGCCGGACATTGCCATCCAGGATTGCATGGCGCTGGTCGAGCGCCTGCGCGAGGATCGCGCCTGCCGTAGACCTGCCCACACCGGGCAGTGCATTCCACTGCTCGCGCTCCAGCGGCAAATCCCCGCCCCGCTCGCTCACAACCCGGCGGGCTGCTGCGTGCAGATTTCGTGCACGCGCGTAGTACCCGAGCCCCGACCAGAAGTGCAACACCTCGTCCTCGGCTGCCGATGCGAGCGCCTGCACGGTCGGAAAGCGCGCCATGAAGCGCTCGAAATACGGGATGACTGTCTGCACCTGGGTCTGCTGGAGCATCACCTCCGAGACCCAGACGCGGTACAGCGACCGGTCCTGCTGCCAGGGCAGGTCATGCCGGCCCGCCTTTTCAAACCAGGCGAGCAGGCGGTCTGCAAAACCGATTCCCGGCGCCGTACCGGCCATCTGCTTCCCCACACCCACTCCACGCTGCCCTCGTCCCCCGACGATTGTACGGAGTGGAAGGTGCTGACGCTCAGCGGCCGCAGATATCGATGTCGCCGCTCTTGCTGTCGATGCGCACCCGGCCGGTCGCAGCGCCTTCACGCAGGGACAGGCGTGTGCCCGGCCCGAAACCCTCCCGCGCCCCATGCCTGCCGTCACAGGTGGACAGCTCGCCTGACAGGGCCGAGAGGCTGTATTCGGCCGCCGGCAGGCCACCCGGGAAATGCACGCTCACATCCCCGCTCACGGTCTCCGCCTCGAAACGTCCGTCAGGCGAAAGGCCCAGCGTGGCCGACAGGTCTCCCGACACCGTTTTGAGATACACCCGTTGGAACGCTCCGCCGCGCAGGTGGCCGTCTCCGCTGACCGACTGGAACGACAACTCTCCCGCGGCCGTCCCGCCGAGGGTCACATCCCCGCTCACGGTCGATACCTGTACCGAACGACTCGACGCCGCCGCTTCAAGATGCACATTGCCACTGACCGAGCGCAGCCGCGCTTCGCTGCTCGCGTTCGACTCGATGTCTCCACTGACCGTCTGCAACTCTTGACTGCCGGCGATGCCGGACACGCGCAGGTCGGCACTGACCATGTGCGCTGCCAGAGACCCGCCCTTCGGTACCTTGATGACGAGTGACGTCTCGCGCCCTCCCCAATGCAGGCCCCATTTCTTCGTTACCGCGCGCACAGAGGCGTGAGGGCCGTCGCCGGTGACCTCGAGGCGCTCGACCTCCACGCCAAGTGACCCGGTCACCTCGATCTCGGCTTTCTCCCAGCCAACCACGGTGACGCGACCTGCCGTCACGTTCACCTCAATCTGGACGGCAGGATCCACCGGCCGGTGCTCGTTCACGGACCTCGCAGGGTCCTCGGCGTAGGCGCTCGCGCACAGCAGAACGCCGGTCACACTCGCTGCAGCAATCGTCCGCAGACCATACATGAAGGTATTCATAGGGTGGTTCCTGACATGGCGGGCTCGGTTGCCCGAACGATGGTGTCGTAAAAATCAAATTCCTGCCGGAGGGTGCTCTCGTACAGGCGCGCAAGCGCCGCGTTATCCGGCGTTGTCTTCAGGGCATCGACCAGATCGGACTCCGCCTGTCGTATGACTGAGAGATCGCGCTCGACGCGGACACGCGTGGCGGAATCCAGCAGCGGCAGGCGAGCCCGGTAGGCGTTTACCTGCTCCGACCTGACAGCCATCACTGTCGCGGATGCCTGCAACGATCCGAGCGATGCCTGCGCCGCGTGATCGCCGAGCGACACCCACAGGAAACCGACGCCGAGCACAAAGCCGGCGACAGCGCCGAGCGCGAGCCGTGACGGGGCGGCACGCTCCGTGCGTGCCGGCATCGCGGCTTTTGATATGGCATCGAAGAGTTCCCGCCGTGGCGCCACCTCAAGCGGCAGACCGGCGAGGCATCGGTCAAGCCTTTGGTCATTGCTCTGCGCTGTCATGGCGGGTCCTTGAGACTCAGACGATGGATCAGGAGCTGTCTTGCCCGGTTCAACTGGGCCTTGCTGGTCCCCTCCGCGATGCCGAGAAATTCGGCCGCTTCCGCGTGGGTGTGGCCATGCAATGCCACGAGCACAAGCACGTGTCGCGCGCCGTCCGGCAGTTCGGCGATGGCCGCTTCAAGGTCCAGCGCCGGCACATCCTCCGGGATCTCGTGTGCCCCGATCTCGGGCACCTCCGCCGCGCTGACTTCATAGCGGCGAAATCCCGGGCGTTGCGACTGCAAGGCGCAATGCACCGCAATACGGTGCAACCAGGTCGAAAACCGGCTTTGTCCGGAAAATCTCGCCAAGCCCCGCCAGGCGGCAACGAAGGTTTCCTGGGTCGCATCCTCCGCACGGTCATGCCGGCCGCCCAGAAGGCGCAGACACAAGGCATGGACGCGCGCCACATGCGCCCGGTACAGGCGCTCGAATGCGTCGGCATCTCCACGGCATGCGTCGCGGATCAACCGCCTTTCGGCAAGATCAGACGAGGGAGGCTGTGCAGACGGCCGCAAGGGCTCTGCTCCCCAATGCCCGGGCACCTTGGCTACAACATCGCTCATGGGACATTGGATGCCGGATGCGTCCCAAAGGTTTAGATCGCCGCTACTTTTTTTTCACTGCCGACGGGCCCGGAGATGGCACCACCGGGATCAACTGCAGATGCACGAGGACGTCCACCCGCCGGCCGACCAAACTGTCGTCCGCCCATTCGCCTGCGCCAAGACCAAAGTCGAGGCGGTCAAGTGCCACCCGAGCATCCAGCGTGGCCACTCCCGCACCCGGCTGCCACTGGAACGGGAACACAATCCGCTTCGTTCGACCCTTGATCGTGAGATCGGCATCGGCGACCAGCCCTTGCGGGGTCGACCGGAAAGCCACGGTCCGGAAGGTGGCGAGCGGATGACGCGCGACGTCAAACCAGTCCGCGGTCTGCATCGCCTGGTCACGCTCGGCGTTGCGGCTGTCCAGAGATTTCAGCTGCATGCTGACATCAAAACTCGACTCGGCAAGGCGCGCCGGGTCAAAGGTGATGCGGGCGTCAAACGCCGCTACCCGTCCAACGAATCGTTCTCCCTGCTGGGTGCCCTGAAACTGCAGGGTGCTGGCCGGTTGGAGCGAATAAAGCGGCACGGGCAAGGCAACCGCCGGCCTGGCCGCATGGGCTGCGGCGGACAGCAGCAACGCGGCCATCAGATGGACCGCCCTCATTTACCGCTCCCTCCGGGCCGACCCAGCATGCGCCGCAGCGTGCTGTCCTTGTCCAAGAAGTGATGTTTGAGCGCCCCGAGCACATGCAGGCTGGCAAGCGCGATCAGCAGGACGGCGAGGGTTTCATGCAGTTCCTTCGCCCAGCCCTTTATTTGCGGATCCGCAGCGGTCAGCGCAGGGAGGTTCACAAGGTTGAACCAGCGCAACGGAAAGCCCGCAGCAGAGTTGTACAGCCAGCCCGTCAATGGCAGCGCCAGCATCAGCGCATAGAGGCCCACGAGGGTCAGCAGCGCAGCGCGCTGCTGCCAGGCCGGCATCGGGTCTGATGCCGGACGGGCATCGATGGTGCGCCAGAGCAGCCGCGCCAACGCAAGACCGAGCAGCATCACGCCCAACGACTTGTGAAATGCGTAGATTTTCATCTTGCCGACGCCATTGGGCAGGTCGCTCATGTAGTAACCGACAGCGATGATCACGGCGTAGAGGACCGCCATGCCCCAGTGAAGGAGGCGGACAAGGCCGCCCCACGTTTCTCGTGTCGATCGCAACATGTTGGATTCACTCCTTCGGCGGCACGTAGGCCTCGATTTCAATACGCACTTCAAGATCATCCGCCACCGCCGGCATATAGGCCGCGACACCGAACTCCGAGCGCCTTACAACCGTCGTCGCCGTAAAGCCTACCGCCGGAGTCTTGCGCATCGGATGTTCGCCCGCGCGATTGAGGCGCAGGTCGAGCACCACCGGTCGCGTGACGCCATGAAGGGTCAGATTGCCGTGCAGTCTACCCTGACCAGGCGCCGTGGACTCGACAGTGGTGCTGACAAAGTGAATGTCGGGGTAGTCCGATGAATCCAGAAAATCGGCGCCGAGAATGTGGGTCTGCCACTTCGCATCACCGAGATCAAGGGACTGCACCGGCAGGCGCACGTCGACCGATGATTGCGACCAGTCCTGTTCGTCAAAGCGCACCACAGCGTCCGCGACGTGAAACTGGCCGACCGAATTGGAAAACCCGAGATGATTCACAAAGAAGGTCGCGCGGGAGTGCACCGTATCCACCGTATAGGCCGTCGGAACGGCAACGGCGGATTGGCCGCAAGTGGCAGCAATCAGTGCTGCGGCAAACATCAAAGAGGGCAATTTCATGGACCGGACTCCGAATGGAAAATGAGCGATGGGGAACGGCGATTGGGACGAACAAACCGCCCCATGCCGTGGCCGGCATCCTCATTGTTTCCAAAAAGAGACGATAGATGCGAAATAACGAACTTATTGTTTCTTTTTCAGAAACTATCGATCCTTGGAGATTTGCGCCCAGGGAGGGGTCGGCTGCAGACCGGCGACCAGATGGTCCACCAGCGCGCGGATCCGCGCGGAGCCTTGGCGATCGCGTGGGTACAGGGCGTGCAGAACTTTCCCGACCGGCGGGTGCTCCGGCAGCAACACCTCCAGTTCGCCGCGGCGTAAGGATTCCGCCACCACGAACTGGGGCACCATGAGCAGCCCCAAGCCGGCCACCGCGGCACCCCGCATCAGTCCGGCATTGTTGGCGACAAAGCGGCTATGGACCCGCACCGCCCGCTCGCCCTCGCCCCGCCCACTCTTGAAGCGCCAGACCTGACCGGCAGAAAGGTGGGCATAGCCGATACAGGCGTGCTCCGGCAGCACGTCCAGCGACTCCGGGCGCCCCGCCTGCGCAAGGTAGGCCGGACTTGCGCACAGAACGAAAGGAATGTCCGCGAGGACGCGGGCCACGAGCGAGGAGTCTGGCATCGAGCCAATCCGGATGCCAAGGTCATATCCGCTCCCCAACAAGTCGACGATGCGGTCATCGAGGTCAAGAGCCACCTCCAGTTGCGGGTGGCGGCGCAGGAAGGGCCAAAGAAGTTCGCCGAGATACAGCGTCCCAAAGGTCAGCGGTGCCGCGATACGCAACAGTCCGCGCAGTGACGCCTGCAGGTCCCTGACTTCCGCTGCCGCCTCGTCAAACGCGCCGAGCAGCGGACGTACCCGCTCGTAATAGGCCCGCCCCCTGTCGGTCAGCGACACGGCCCTCGGAGCGCGCAACAGCAAGGTTGCCCCCAGGCCATTTTCTAGCGCCGCGATCCTCTTGCTGACCATCGACTTGGCAATGCCGAGCCGACGCGCGGCCGCGGACACGCTGCCCGTTTCCGCAACCGCCACAAAGGCCTGGATTTCGTGAAGCTCGGGCAGTGTCAAGCAGGCTCCGCTTTGGCGTAGTCCCCGAGGATATCGTTCAGCGCGTGGCGAACGGCGCGGGCAAGGCATTCTGCCCGACGGGAGCGCCGCAATGGATGGGTGATTTCCAGTTGCACGCCCGCGCCGCGCCGACCGCGATTGCAGACATTTTCCGGATGCCTTCCGGGAAAGGGATGGCCATGCGTCTCGAACGGAATGTCGGCGGTCTTGAGGCGCGAGCCGATGTGCGCCGCCAACACCGAATCACGTCCGCCGATATACACGGTTTCGTGGGACCCACGGCAGCCGTGCACGGCCACCACGTGGTCGGACTCGGCCAGCAGTTCGAGGCACCGTGGCTCGTCAAAACGATGACTGGTCAGGTGCAGCGTGTGGTAGTTGTGCGACGGACGCCGACCCTCGAGGAGGTAGAGGTGATGATCCTCGCCTGCAATGGCCTGCGCGATCTCCGACGTCCCGTCTTCGATGCGCCCACCGTGGGGCGCGAGCACCGCGACGCGAGCGCCGGCCCGCCGCATCAAGGAGACAGCGAAATGCTCGCCCTCGCGCTGGGATGCGGCCAGATCCCCGAAATGCCGGTAATGCGCAGCGACAGGCAGGGCAGACAGGTGCATCAGCAATTTCACGGCCACGCTCCGCTCAGTTGATCGCTCACTATCACGAGGCCACCCATCGGCGCTACGCTGCGAGGATGGGAACACACTCACCCGCACGCCGAATCCTGCTCGTATACGGCGGTCACCCGGGCGGCCGCACCGAGCAACTGCGCCTCGCGGTTGAGCGCGGCGCAGCCTCTTTCGTCCCCGCCATTGAACTACAGGTACGGCACGCCCTGCAGTGCGGCGTCGATGACCTCTTGGCAGCTGACGGTATCCTACTCGGGACACCGGAGCACTTCGGATACATGTCAGGCGCCTTGAAGGATTTCTTTGACCGCACCTTTTACCCGGTAGAAGGAAAAATGGCCGGTCGACCTTATGCCTTGTTCATCAGCGCCGGCACGGACGGCACCGGCACCGTGCGCAGTGTCGAACGTATCGTCACCGGATACGGCTGGTCCGCGGTCTCAGCGCCCCTGCTGGTCGTGGGACCTGTCACCCCTGAAGCCCTGAGGCAGGCCGAAGAACTCGGCGCCACCATGGCGGCCGGACTGGAGAGCGGCATTTTTTGACCCCCCAATGCAAAGGTCGGGGCGGCAACGGATGGAGCGGGCGATGGGAATCGAACCCACGTTAGTAGCTTGGGAAGCTACAGTTCTACCATTGAACTACGCCCGCGAACGTGAGGCGATTCTATGCTTCGAGGCAGGAGGGCGGCAACCCCGCCGGACACCGGCAGGCAGCCTCGGCCGCAGCCGTAAGGTTTGCAACGGAGTAGTTCAAATCCGGCCGGCATGACTGCTAAGGTCAACATCCAATGAGCCCGCCCGGAGGTAACCGTTCATGATTCGCTCGTTCCTGCTGATGACCTTGCTGGCCGGACCCGTATTTGTAGCTCCGTCACCGGCCGCGATACCGAGGCGGACACTGACGCCCGAGGACATCTATTCGCTGCGATCCGTCGGCAGTCCCGTCGTGTCGCCAGACGGCGCTTGGATTGCCTACGTCGTCACTGTCAACGACCGGGCATCGGATGAGCGTCGCTTCGAACTGCGCATGGTGGATGCCAAGGGCGGCGAAGCCGTGACGCTCGCGGCCCCCTCGGCGAGTCTGCATGCTCCACGCTTCAGTCCGGACGGACGATACGTCTCCTACGTCGCCACACCCGCGGATTCCAAGACCGGTCAAATCATGCTGCTCGACCGGCGCGGAGGCGAACCCCGTGCCCTGACCCATGTGACCGGTGACCTCGGCGACTACGCGTGGTCCCCGAACGGAAAGGAGATCGTGGCGGTCTATGAGGCGGGGGGTCCGCAGGACGGCACGGCGCTGGCACGACCGCAACCCCATGTGTTGCGAGGGTGGCATTTCAAACAGGACGTGTCCGGGTACTTGAGCGTCGGTCATGACCGCCATCTGCTACGCATCCGGGTGGCAGACGGCTCCATCACGCCGCTGACCGACGACCCTTCGCAGCAGGAAGACCACCCGGCCTGGTCGAACGACGGTCGTTGGATCGCGTTCACGCGTACCCGCGAGAAGGGCGGCGACCGCGATGGCGCCAATGACATCGCCCTCATCCCCGCGGACGGCGGCAGCATCCGGGTACTGACCCGCAGCCCGGCGAGCAATCAGCAGAATCTCGAATTCACGCCCGACAGCCGGCGCCTCACCTACCGGATGGGCGCTGAACCGCGCTACTACGCCTACCAGCAGGACCAGCTCATGCTGATACCGATCGAAGGCGGCAGCCCGCGATCGGTCACGGGGAGTCTCGATCGCGCTGTCTTGAGCTCCGTACTGTCAGCGGATGGCCAGTCCGCGACCATCGCCGTCGAGGATGACGCGAGCGTCTACCCCGCCGCAGTGGACCTTGAATCAGGGAAAGTGACGCGCCTTGTCAGCGGGGCGCGCGCCATGCCACAACTCGCCCGGGGAGGGCCCCTCACGGTGGCGGTCGGCGGGGACGATACGACACCGAATGAAATCTATGCGCTTGACCCGTCCGGGCCACGACGCCTCACACACGAGACCGACGCTTTCATGTCCGCAATCTTGCTGGGCTCTGTCACCTCCCTCGTCTCCAGAAGCCGGGACGGGACCGAAGTTCACAGCCTCGTCACCCTGCCACCCGGCTATGTGCCCGGGCAGGCGTATCCCACCGTCCTGTGGATCCACGGCGGGCCCAACGGGCAGGACGAACACACCCAGGATTACGACTCCTATCAGTTCAGGCGCCAGTGGCTAGCTGCCTGTGGTTACGTCGTGATCGGCGTCAACTACCGAGGCAGCAGCGGCCGGGGTTTCGACTATGCTCGCGCCATCTACGCCGACTGGGGCCACAAGGAGGTGGAGGACCTTCTGGGCGCGATGGACGCAGCCGTGCGCTCAGGACTCGCCGATCCCAACCGGCTCGCCATCGGCGGGTGGAGTTATGGCGGCATCCTCACGGATTACACCATCGCCAGCGACAACCGCTTCAAGGCCGCCGCCAGTGGCGCGGGAAGCGCCAATCAACTCCTCATGTACGGGGTGGACCAGTACGTCCTGCAATACGAGCATGAACTTGGACTGCCATGGAAGGATCCCTCCGCCTGGATGAAAGTGTCCTATCCGTTCTTCCATGCCGACCGGATTCATACACCCACCCTCTTCATGGGTGGCGACAGGGACTTCAACGTACCGGTCGCCGGTGGCGAGCAGATGTACCAGGCACTGCGCAGTCTCGGTGTACCGACGGAACTGGTCGTGTATCCCGACCAGTTCCATGACATGACGCGTCCGAGTTTCGTCACGGACCGTTTGGAGCGGGTTCAGGATTGGTTCTCACGCTACATTCCCAAACACTGAAGACAAAAAAGAACCGGGTGGTGGCTGCACACGACCCGGTTCCAGTGGGGAATTCCAAGGCTTCGTTATTCCGGGGCCGTATCTTCCGGTTCGACATACTCGGCCGGCAAAAGGTGCGCGATGCCCTTGTGGCAGTCGATGCAGGTCTTGCCGTTCGCCTGGGCGAAGGCATGCTTTTTCTGCGCCGCCGGCTTTTGCTTGGCTGAATCCATCGCGTCCCAGCTATGGCAGTTCTTGCACTCGCGTGATCCGGCTGCCTCCATTCGTTTCCACTCGTCGGTGGCCAGCTCCATTCGAGCCTTCTCGAATTTCTCGGGCGTATCGACCTTGCCGGTGAGTTTGCCCCAGAGTTCGAAACTCGCCCTCGCCTTGCGCACCATCATCGGGCCCCACTCCCGCGGCACGTGACAGTCAGGGCATGCGGCGCGTACGCCGTGCTTGTTCTTGTAGTGGATGGTTTCCTTGTACTCCTGATAGACGGTGTCGCGCATTTCGTGGCAGGAAATGCAGAACTCCAGGGAGTTCGTCATGTGGATGGCAGTATTGAAGCCGCCCCAGAAAATGATTCCTCCAAGGCCTCCCGCGAGCAACAGCGTCAGCGTCGAATACTTGACGCTCGGACGCCGCAGGGCGCTCCAGAGGCGACGTAACAGGCCTGTACCGGATTCAGCATTCATGTTGGCTTCCCTCGTTCTGACGGGCGACGTGTACGCACGACGCGGCCATAGGCACGCGGAGTGCTCTCCCTAGATCACAGGGACAAAATCCACTCGACCAGATTCTTCGTCTTGGCCGGATCCGGCGACTTGATCACCTTGTGCTCTTCTTCGTGGCCATCCGGGAACTTGGCTTTCTCGCCTGTCGTGAGATGGGTGGTCAGGCGCTGCTCTGCGTCGGCCTTGCCTTTGTACTTGGCGGCAACATCCTTCCACGCGGGGCCGTCTTTGGCCTTGTCGACGCTGTGGCATCGGAAGCAATTGTTCTGGCGGGCAAGCGCCTGGGCCGCATCGGCATCTGCCGCCGACGCCACCGAACTTACCCCCAGCGCTACTGCCGCAGCAGTGGCCAGCACGCAAAAGCGGATCTGAACTCGCATGGAAACTCCCCGATACTGCAAACGGCGCTCATCGCGTCGAAGGCAGGATAGGCGGGAAGTACGCTCGGGACCTCCGCACAACTACGGATGAGCGCAATTCGACGTATGGTGGATTACCGCAATTTCTTGCGGAACGACCAGAGATAGATGGGCGCAGCCAGTGAAATCATCCCCACGGCCGCCAGCGCTGAGCGCACATCCTCGCTGACGGTGGCGGCCAGGAAACCGAGCGAGCCGAGCAGCACGAGGGCGGTGCTGATCGGATAACCGACCACACGGAACGGTCTCGCAGCCTGTGGCTCACGCTGGCGCAGCACGAACACGGACACGTAGGCCGACACATAATTGAGGACGAAAAGGACAGCCGCGACGGCGATGAGAAACTTGAGCGAGCCCGAAAGAATCATCAGCGCCGCGCATCCGGCGGTGGCGGATCAGCACGTCCATCAGGGTCATCTGGAACGCGTGGCCCATGTGCAGCGTGCCGGTGACGTTCGGAGGCGGGAGCTGGATGCAGAACGGCGGCGCGCCGGCCGCGTAACTCGGCCTGAAGTAGCCGCGCGACTC